>JBBQSW010000031.1:0-15668 GCA_038213575.1 Chitinophagales bacterium
CTTATTGTCGGCCAGCCATTCGGTGGACGAATATATCTTCAGCTCCTTGAATTTCCAGTTTTTGTGTTCAGGAGCGTCGTTCTGTACAATCTGTGGGTCGGTTTCAAAATCCATAAGGTGGCAAATATGCGAACTTCGCCGGAAAGAAAAGTACGATGTTGGCAAATTTTCTGAAATGAACCAATCACGAAGTGCTCTCCAGCGTCTAATTAAGCCTTGCTCTCTAATTTCTGTTCATACAACCTAATGCTGCTTCATTTTTGGCACTTAGGAATTCGGTGAGCGCATTACTTTAAGAAGCTAAGCGTAGATTTGCGCTTTATTTTTGAAAAGACATGTCCAATACTCACACTATGCTTTCCGAGCGCGTCCAAAACCTCTCCGAATCCGAAACCCTTAAAATGGCCCGAATGGCCCGCGAACTCCGGGCGCTTGGCCACGATGTCATAAGCCTGAGTCTTGGCGAACCTGATTTCGACACACCCGACCACATCAAAGAGGCTGCCTACCAGGCCCTTAAAGACGGCTATACCAAATATACCCCGGTGGCTGGATTGCCCGAGCTGACCAAGGCCATCAGCGAAAAATTCAAGCGCGACAACAATTTGGACTACCGTCCCGAGCAAATCGTGGTGAGCAACGGGGCCAAGCAGTCTATATACAACCTATGCCAAGCCCTGCTCAATCCCGGCGACGAGGCAATTTTGTTTTCACCCTACTGGGTTTCTTACCTTGAAATTGTGAAACTGTCGGGCGGAACGCCGGTGTGTGTATACGCCGGTGTAGAGCGCGATTTTAAACCCACGCCCCAACAACTGGCCGATGCCATCACGCCACATACAAAGTTTGTATTGTTCTCTTCGCCCTGCAACCCAACGGGCAGTGTTTTTACCCGCGAAGAATTGGAAGCTTATGCCAACGTACTAGCCCCACACAAGCATGTGCTGGTAATCAGTGACGAGATTTACGAATTCATCAATTTTACCCACGAGCATGTCAGCATTGGCTCGTTCCCACAGGTGAAAGATCGCACCATCACAGTCAATGGTTTTGCCAAAGGTTTCGCGATGACTGGCTGGCGATTGGGCTACATGGGCGCACCAAAATACATTGCAGATGCTTGTTCCAAAATTCAGGGACAAGTGACCAGTGGTGCTGCGTCCTTTAGCCAAAAAGCTGGCGCTGTGGCACTTATGGCGGATCTTGGCCCGACGGAAGCCATGCGCGAAGCCTTTCGCGAGCGGCGCGACATCATCCTTTCCATGATCGAAGAAATACCTGGTATCCGCGCCAACCAACCCGACGGGGCGTTTTATGTCTTCCCCGATGTGAGCAGTTATTTTGGAAAAACAGATGGCCACACGGTAATCAAAGATGCCGATGATTTTTGCGATTACGTGATGAGCAGCGCTTATGTCGGTCTGGTTTCAGGTGCTGCTTTTGGCGACCCGAATTGTTTCCGGCTGAGTTATGCTGCTTCTGAAGATCAATTGCGGGAAGCGATTCGGCGGATGAAAGCGGTTTTGGGCCGGTTGAAGTAGGCTTGAGCGATGGAACACGGATCGCACGGATGAGTCACGGATTTTCACAGATAAAATCCGTGTCTGATCCGTGTGATCCGTGTTCCATCGCTCAAGTCAATCAACTTCTAACGTTAATCTTTAATTTCCAATTTGGTTTAGAAATTCGCCCGCAGCGACAGAATGAAATTCCGGCCCGGGGCCACAATCCCTGAACTGTAGGGACGATAACGCTGGTCAGAAAGATTTTCAATTCCCGCGCTAACGCTCAAATGATCGGCAAAACGGTACATCGCATTGAAATTCAGCGAATACCAACCCGGAGAATAGGGTTTGCCATCGGGACCAACAGCGTAGATTTCAGGTTTTCCCTGTTCTTCTTCTGCCAAATCCTCAAACTTCTTCTCGCCACTGTATTCAGCAGAAAACAGTAAGCTCAGGTTTTGTGCAGTATAGGTTAACCTGGAAATACCAAACCAAGGCGCGGCATGACGCGACGGACTGGAGGTTCCGTTGTCCAACTCTTCCTCCCCTTTTTGGTAGTTGAAGTCGGTAGAAAAACCAAAACCATTGCCCAATTTTGCTTCAAGGCCCGCCTGAATGCCGTACACGGTGGCCACTGCTGCGTTTTGAATGGCTTGCACCTGGCTCAGCGCACCGTCGTAATCAATACTGTCCAACCCGTTCAACGTAAAATCGCGGCGAACCAAAGCGTTTTGCAGGCTGGTGTAGTAACCCGTGAGGTCAATTTTCAAAACGCCGCCAAACACCCTTGCGATACCCAAATCTCCGCTGTAAGCATATTCCGCCTCCAAATCAGGGTTGGGAATTACCACAGAACCAGGCTCTGAGTCGAAGACCTTGCCCACATCGTCCACATTCGGAGCACGGAAGGCCGTAGCACCGTTGACTGAAATTACCCAGTCTTTTGTAGGGCGGTAAACAAAACCCAGGCTTCCGGTCAAGGCACCGTTGTTCAGATTGGCTTCCACGAACGGAAATTTGTAGAAAGTTGTATCAAAAGATGCATCCAGGCTGAATTGACTGTAGCGTATACCTGCCTGCACAGTAAATTTATCGGAAACCAAAATCTGGTCAGAAATGTAAACTCCATAGGAAGCCCAGGTAGATTGTGGGTAGCGGGCCGGGCCGTCCACTGCATTGCCGGTTGAAATGTCCTCGTCAATCCCAGTAGACGTGACCTTGTTTTGCACCCATTCTAGGCCGTAGAATAACTTGTTCTTGCGACCCAGGGATTTGTTGAAGTCAAGGTTCGCAGAATTCGCAATGACTTCTTCGATCCTAATGTGGCGCTCATTATCGTTGAGATTGCGATCAATCCGGCTTTCTTCAAAAAACTGACGGGCAACCCGTAGCGTAGCCTGATCGTACAAGCCATTTGAGCCATTGTGTGAAATATTGAGGTTGTTCATATTCCACTTTTGCGGACCGTAAGCCCATTCACCGTATCGGGGCTGACCATTGTTTCGGTAACGGATATGGCGGTCGTAGCGGGAGTACTCAGAGGTTTCAGAATGATGAAAACCGTACTGAAAATCCCATTTTGCATTGGGTGAGTACCGCAGTTTTTGCATCATGTTGATCTGAGAATATCCGGATGGTCGTTGAATACGTGGATCTTCGTTGGCAATCACTACATCGGTGTCACCATGCCGTTGCACATAAAATGGACGCAGGTATTCTTTTGGTCCGTCGCTGCCCATTTTCAAATCACTGTAATCGTTGGAACTGATACTGCTGACCATGGCCCATTTTTTCCAGCCGACATTGACATCAAAATGCCCTGTTTTCTCCTGATTAGCAGAGGAGTACCGGGTCGCAGCCTTTCCGCTGAGCAAAGGAGCATTCGTGACCGAAAATTGTGGGGTTAAGGTTTGAAAACTCATCACACCGCCAATGGCATCGCTGCCATAAATAACGGAACTTGGGCCAAATCCCACCTCTGCCCTTTCAATGGAAAACGGATCGACTGAGATAACGTTCTGAATGTTTCCGCCCCGGAAAATCGCTGTGTTCATGCGCACCCCGTCCATGGTGTAAATCAGCCGATTGGTGGCAAAGCCCCGAATCATGGGGCTGCCGCCACCTTGTTGGCTTTTTTGCATAAACACATAGCCGGAATTGGCCAACATATCGGCAGCGGTCTGTGGGTTTTGCAACGCGATGTCTTTGGCTGATATGGAAATTATTTTAGTCGGGATATCCTTTGCCGCCTGATTCCAGCGCGTAGCAGATACGATTACCTCGTCAAAATTAAGGGTTGATTCAAGTAGCGAAAATTCAAATTTTGCCGCTTCTAGTGCGGCATAACTCGTTAATTCTGTTTGATACCCGAGTGCGCGAATTTCAATGATTTCAGCCCCTTTAAAAACGGAAAGCTCAGCCTGACCTTGAGCACTGGTGACCGTTAATTCCCTTGGACTTGCAGAAGAAATCGTGACTGATTCAAGTGCTTGACCAGTTTCCCGGTCTTTGATGGTGACTACCTGGGCAAAGGCAACATTGGTCACGCCCGCAAGTAGGCACCACAATAGAATTTTATTCATTGTGATGTGATAAGTAAAGTTAAACTTTGGAGGACATCAGAAAACCGTTGTCGCATACACGACAAGCGGGAGAATCTGTTACAAAAAGGTGTTCAACTTACTTTTGGAGGCGGAACTCCGGGCGAGATTGAGGTGGACGTTATGGAAAAGAGAGGAGGGTAATTCGTTGGCTTTGCCTCTGTATTTAGTACGAACAAGGGTAAAACCTGTGGTTCAAAACCATAAAGCGATTTGTAAAAATGGGTCAAGCGCTTCTGGTGTTCCTGGTTTGTTGGATCTTTGTCCACGGTTAGGGCAACCAACTGGCTGATTTGCGCATTCAACTCGGATTCTTTTTGGTCCAACCAGCAATGGTAGTAAATCGTATCGCCTTTGGTTTCTGTTCTGACCACATCGAACATCTGGCCGTTATAATCGAACTCGCGCGCATGTTCCCAGCGCAGCAAGATTTTTGAATCCGTTTCGGTGAATTTTAGCAAAACCAGCGCCTCCTCATCCAAGCCGGCGATCATCTGCCTTTTCACCTCCTTTCTGACCAGGTTCCTTTGGTATTGCAGCCAGCCGTAACTGACCAGCACGGGGGCTGTCAGGCAGAATAATAACAGGATGTATAGGAATCTTCGGCGCACAATTTTGATTTGAAAGGGCAAAGTTACACGCGCCATCTCAGAGTAAATCGGTTTCCGACAGGAATACTGAATACCCTGTTACACTGGGATAACCGGGTATGAATTTCATTACGCTTTGTACGAAACAGGCAGTTTTTACAAAAAGCACCTGGATCAGTTTCGCAGCAACAAAAGCCGGGCCTTTTCTATGATTATGTATTTGAATGCCCAATGGGAATTAAAAGATGGCGGCGAATTGTGCATCTACCATACGGATCATACACAAACAATTGCTCCGCTGAACGGTACCTGCGTTTTCTTCAAAAGCAGTGAATTGGAACACGAGGTGTTGATTACCAATAAGCCTCGGTTGAGCATTACGGGTTGGTTAAGGACTGATTAAATGGTTGTACAAAACTGCTCCCTGAGTTTTGGAAGTAGGAAACCAGCATTCCACTTTGACGCGCAATGCAGCGTCGGTATTGTTTTGAATAAAAAGTTTGAGCGGTGGAGTATCGGCGAAAGCTGGAAAGCGGGTGTACAATTTAGTCCTGTAATATCGAAGCCTCGGAAGCGCCAAAAACAATATTCATACCAACAAATGCATCAAAATTTTGATTATGAATAAGGGCAGTTTGGCTGTCAGGGTAATTTTCGAGGAACGCTGCTGGGAAACGAAGCTGTTTTTTAGGCTGCCATTTGAACTCGAAGGCCTGCAGCCGTCCGTTTGCATCTTCCACGTAATCAATTTCCTGTTGTGAAGTGGTACGCCAGAAGTAGGCGTTGCAAGCGTAGTCAGAGTAGGCATTTCGTTTCATGCGCTCGGCAAGAAGAAAGTTTTCCCACAGCGCCCCGGTATCGTTGCGCAGGGCAAGCGGGGAGAAGTTTTTTAGGATGGCATTTCGGATTCCGTTGTCGTAAAAATAGATTTTGCGCCCTTTTTTTATTTCGTTGCGGGCATTTCGGCTAAGCGAGGGCAATCTGAATAAGACGAATGACTGTTCGAGCAGGTCGGTGTATCGTTCAACGGTAAGCGGGTCAGCACCAATGGTTTGGGCCACTTGTAAATAACGAACTTCGTTGCCGACCTGGAGTGCGAGTGCCTGTAAAAGTTTGACGAGCAGCGATGGTTTTTTGATTTGATCGAGGGAAAGTAGGTCTTTGTACATCAGCCCATCGCTCAGGTCATTGAGAATTTTTTGCGCCTGTGGAGGTGATTGCTGCACTACGTCCGGGTAATAACCATAAAGCATCCGATGTTCAAGCAAAGACCGCTCGGTCAGGTAGCCGTGGTGGTTGCACATTTCCACAAATGAAAGGGGGTAGAGATGGAACTCAATTTTTCGTCCTGTGAGACTTTCTTTGGTTTGAGCTGCGAGGTCGAGCGAAGAAGAACCTGTGACGAAAAGTTGTACCTGAGGAAGGTGGTCTGTGATGAGCTTGAGCATCAATCCGGCATTCGTGAACCGTTGGGCCTCGTCTACTACAACCACTTCATTTTGTCCGAGGAGATTTTGCAGTCGAGCCAGCGAAATGTTGTCGAGCAGAGAACGGGATTCAGGATCATCGCCTGTCAGCCAAAGACTCTTTTTGCCAAGGTCTTGCGTGATTTGGCGCACCAGCGTTGTCTTGCCTACCTGCCTGGGGCCAATGACTATAATGGCTTTTCGCTTGCCAAGCCATTGCCCGATGTTTTGCGCTTGCGTCCGAGGTATCATGCCTTTTTGGGGCAAATTTATGAATTTATCAGATTCAAATCGAAAAAATTGACCTTTTTTTTCGATTTGAAATTAGCCGAAATGCTCCCTACTTCCAGATTTAGCAGCAGGGAGCATTTCGGAACGCATCAACATGGGCATTGGCCCATTTTTTTTGTTTTTGACCCTAGTACTTTTTACCGTCCCATAATCCGGCTTGTCAATTCAGGGAACCTCAACGCTGCGATGATCCAAATCACTGCCTGGATAATACAGGTTAGCATGATTGGCAATCCATGCTCCAAAAGTGTGGCGATCGCGCCACCCAAATAGGCCGCGAGCAGCAGCGTGCCCAAAACACCTGTTCTTGGAATAATAAACAAGATAACCGATAGCAATTCAACGATGCCTAGCATCATCATGGTAGAAGCATCCAGACCGATCGACTCGGTCATTTTCAAACCCTCTTCCGTAGGGAAAAATTTACCGTAAGCACCGAAGGCGAAAAACAAGCCTATGATGCCTGTGAAGATCCAAAGAATGATTTGTTTCGTTTTAACGTTCATTAATTTTATGTTTAGTGTGAAAAAATTAATTTGATAGGAGACCCTCACAACCTACTCGGCGGCAAACTATACAACAACAGCGTATTTTCCCCAAAATACTCCTTAAACGCCAAAGCAAAGGTTCCCGAACTGCTAAAACCTACCAATTCAGAAATCGCCTGAGGCGTTCCGGCGCGTTTTTCGAGCAGGACTTTGGCTTTTTCGAGGCGCATTTCGCGGATGAGTTGCACGGGTTCTTTGCCGGTCAGCACTTTTAACTTCTTGACATAATGCGTTTTAGTGAGCTGCATTTTGCGGGCAATGTCATCGGCCATGAAGTC
This sequence comes from Chitinophagales bacterium, assembly GCA_038213575.1. GTDB lineage: Bacteria > Bacteroidota > Bacteroidia > Chitinophagales > Saprospiraceae > M3007. The sequence goes on from JBBQSW010000031.1 coordinate 7,279, forward strand.
GGGATTAGCGAGGTTGTGCTCGATCATTTGCACCGATTGGAGCAGGAATGGATCATTCAGCGACACCCGGTTTTCGGAAAAATAGAGTTGCAGGAAGCGGCTGAACTGCTCGTGTTTTGCCTTTCGGGCATCTAAAAGTCGCTGTACGGAGGCATCGAACTCGTCGTCAATGACGGGGCGGGTGAACCAGGCATCGGCTCCGGCGCGGAGGGCGTCGAGTTTCCCTTCGTTGCCAAATTTATCGGTGAGCAGCACCACCGGGATGTGGTTGGTGCGTTCGCTGAGCTTGATCTGCCGGGCGACTTCGATGCCCGCATGGCCACTGATGAGCACATCACAAACAATCAGGTCGGGCAACATTTCTGAGGCCATTTGAAGTGCTTCAGAGGGCGTATTGGCTGTTTCAATTTGAAAACGGTCTGAAAGCAAGGATTTCAAGTACAACACCACCTGCCGGTTCGGCTCAATGAGCAGGCAGATTTGCTCTGGCTTAGGGCCTTGGTATACCGTGTATTGGTCTGTGGATTTCGGGACAACTTGTGCACTTTGCGCGGCCTCCACGGCTGCCGATAGCAGGTTCGCATCGGCATCGTGCTGGAGGTTGGCCCGCATGATGTCCCATTCTTGCGCTTTCCTTTCCAACCTTTTGCGCCAGCGGCTATCACTTCGGATGACCCAGATGAACAAAGTGAGCAATAACAGTCCGCCCAACACACCATAAAGCCAGGCCTTTTCTTTTTCTATGGTTAAAAACTTACTTCGCTCGGCCTGCTCTCGCTGTCGGAGCAGAGCCAGCGAGTCAAATTGTTGTTGCATGCCGAGTTTATCCACCCGGCGCTCGCGGACGATGAGGGAGTCTTGGGCAACAGCTAGCAGTTGTTGGCAAGCAAGAGCTTGGACTGAGAGTCCCCATTTTCGGCATTCTTGCACCAAAGTTTTGAGCAGGGCAGCTTTGGACGCAAAATTTGGGTCGCGGCGAGCGTCAAGTTCTGCTTCGGCCAGCAATCGGGTAGCGCTGCGCTCGTCCTGGTTGGCTTTGTAAATACCCGACATGAGGCTGAGCGCTTTGGGGCTGATGGGGAGACTTTGACGTTTCAAAAATTCGCGCAAGAATTCTACCTCCACCTGTGCTTGCTCATAATTACTTGATTGTGACAGCTGTAAGAGCAAAGCAAGGCGGTTGCCAAGCGTGTCGAGCACAGCGGCAGACTGGCCGAAAAGTGATTCGGCGATAAAAACAAAAAGGCTGAAAAAGAGAATCCGGAGTATTCGGTGCATGGGTATCGAAGAAAACGAGTGCGCAAAAAAAGGCATTTTTTGCGAAACAATGGGCATTTAAGGGATACAAACCCGATTGGGGGGCTGTTGAAGGATTAAAACCCTCATTTTTTTACTCCTTTCAAATCCCTCAACATTCCCAACACGCTCACTTTTGTTTTACATAAACTTAACTTTGCCGCTTCTTTTGTCATATTTCGATGCTGAAAAGTTCAAGACCGTTCCATTTTCCCTTCCGCTTGCTGGCGTTTTGGTTGTTGTTTTTTGTGATATTTCGCCTCTGGTTTGTGCTGTGGTTTCGCAGTGATTGGTCGGCGGAAAACCCCGGCTCGGCCTGGCTTTCCTTTTGGCATGCACTGCCGCTGGATTTCAGCTTTGCGGCCTATCTCTTGGCGGTTCCAGTAATTTTGTGGCAATTGGGCATCGCCTTCGGAAGCCGGGTGTATCCTTTTTTTGAAAAAAGCATTTTTGGGTTTAATGTGCTGGTTTTCAGTGTCTTCATCTTTGTTTTTAGCGCAAATGTTTTCCTCTATCAAGAATGGCAAACTCCCTTGAACAACCGTGCTGTGGAATATTTCAAAACGCCCAGCGCATTGCTTGATTCCATGTCGCTGCCGTTCAAATTGGCCAGTTTCGTACTCTATGCAGGCTTTGTTTGGCTGATGATTTGGGCTTATAAAAAAGTGGTCGGCGTCAGGATTTATCTTGAAAAAACATCGCGTTGGGGTTTGCTCGCACTTCCACTTTGGCTGGGCTTGTTGGTGCTTGCTATTCGCGGCGGCATGGGGGTAATGCCCATCAATGAGAGCGCGGTTTATTATTCGCCCCATTTATTCGACAATCACGCGGCTACCAATCCTGGCTGGAGTCTTTGCCATAGCCTCATTGAAACTCGCTCTACGGTGAACCGTTTTGCTGTTATGGAAGATAGTGTAGCCAAAAAACAAGCCCACAATATCTTTCTGAGGGCTGACGCGGATGTTTCATTCCAGTTCCTTCGTCCAGCCTTCTCAGACAATCCCCCGTTTCGCAAACCCAACGTTGTTTTTCTAATTCTGGAAAGCCACACCGCACAAGTCGTGGAGGAATTGGGGGGTGAGGCAGGTGTTTGTCCCAACATGAGCAGCCTCATCCGCGAGGGTATCCTTTTTGAAAACATTTATGGTAGCGGTTACCGTACCGATCAGGGAATCATCTCTATCCTTGCGGGTTATCCGGCGCAGCCAGACCAGAGTATCATATTGTTGGAAGACAAAGCAAACAAACTGCCTTCCATCCCGAAAATACTTAAAGAAAAGGGTTATAGCACAGCCTTTTTATACGGTGGTGAGTTGACCTTTGCTAACTTGGGCCTTTGGCTCACCAACCAGCGTTTCGACAAAATTCTCTCTGAAAGAAATTTTGAAAATGCAGAAAAAACACAACGTTGGGGTGTAGACGACGGCATTTTGCTACAACGCACCGTTCAGGAAATCAATGGTATGCGCGAACCGTTTTTCACAACCGCTATGACCCTGAGTCTACACCCGCCCTACGATGTGCCGTTCCAAAGCAAATGGTCGGCCAACAACGACCGGGAAAAATTCCTGAACAGCGCAGCTTTTGTAGACCATGCAATCGGAACGTTTTTCAAATCGGCGGAACAGCAACCCTGGTTTGATAATACCATTTTTGTTTTGGTAGCGGATCATGGTGCTTCCCAGCCGGGCGGAGTAGGTATGGACAGGCCTCAATCACGGCATATTCCGCTGATTATCTATGGAAAACCATTGAACGACGAGTGGCGTGGGCAGCGGGTCGGCGTCTTTGGAAATCACCATGATATTCCGGGTATGCTCCAGGCAATCCTGAAATTGGGGTATGATGGTTCAACCGGGATCCAAGGCCTCTGGAGCCGCAACCTTTTTCAGGTAGAAGTAGCCGAGAGGATTGAAAACGAAACCTTGGGCTTTGCCTACTACACCAATGAAAATGGCTTGGGATGGGCCACAGCAAAGGGGAAGGGTTTCTACGAATTTGGGAGCAAGGAGTGGCGCATCTTCGAAGGGAAGTTGGATTCGATGGATCGCCGAAACGCTCAGGCTTACTTGCAGACTTTGTACAATGATTTTTTGGCAAAATGAAACGTGTGGCACACCTCGAAGGTGTGCCACACGTTTTGGTCTACAAATTAAATTTGAAAATCATTTCTGGCACGGTTTTAGAAATATATAAATCAGTGTGTAAGTATTGTTCTCAGAATTGAAAAATTCTAAGGCGCGGGAAAAGTCCCGTGCCTTTTTTTATTTTCTATCGAGGCCTCGTAGGTTTCAAAAACCTGCGAGGTCTTCTTAAAGGCTTTTTTATACCGAAAATATCCGCGCGCAAAGCGCAATCCCTCTCCCAAGGAAGTAGGCAGAATGCCTTGTTTTCGTTGCGCCCGGTGCAAGCGAAAAAGCAATCGCCAATGCCACCAAAGGTCTCGATATGCTCGGAACATCCCGTGTGCCGGATCATAAATGTGAGCCGGTTCACCCAGTATTCCATTGAGTTCCATGACCTTGAACTCGCCTCGTTGAAGATCTTCCAAAGACGCGCATTTCAAATCGAAACGGGCATATTGCACTCCTGAAATTTGCCGGCAAATGGGTTCAAATGCCGCGAGCATTTCGGGTGTAATCAGGTGGTTTCCGTTCAAAAACTTGGTGCCGCGCGAGTGGTTGCCAATGGGCTCTAGCAAACTGGTTTCTCCAGCAGCGGGGATTTTTTCCAAAACCTCTGGGAACTCACGATCAAAACGTGGGACTTGAAAAGCCGAGCGCGCGTTTTGCAACATGAGTTGCCGGATGTTTGAATGGCCATCGCCGCGCACGTAGAGGAATTCCTTGAGGCAGACGGAGCTGATGCCAAATGCGCCGTCCTCGCCCGGAAAAACGTGGTACAACACCGAGGCTTCCACGGGCAGCGTAAGGAACTCCTGTAGGATGAATTTCACCGGCCACCGCGCAAGGTAATCGCGCAAAACTTCTTGATTTTCAACCTTTTTGACCAAAAAACCACGCTCTCCCACGTCGGGTTTTGCGATGAGCGGGAACCGTATTTCGGCTTGTTCAAGGTCTGCCAGAACTTTCTCAAAATCCGCCCCGGCCGCTACCTGAATGGTTTTAGGCAAAATCTCCTGCGGCAACAACTTTAAAATATCCCACTTGGATTCGCCCATCGCGCCCCCTAGCGCAATGGCGGGATTTGCATTGGAAAAAAAAATTAAATGTTGTGCCCGCGCCGCAAACCAGAGCCAAAAGCCATAAACGGGGATGTTGGCCAGCCACCAAGGGTGGTATTCCCATTGGGTTAGGCGGGTGAAGAAGTGCATAAATTTACGATTTACGATTTCCACCTTACAAACGCCTCCATCGCCTCATACTCCGCCAAACCCAGCGCCCGGTACATCAGGGCCGTTTCGCGGTTGCGGTCTTCGGCACGCTGCCAGAATTCGCGGCTGTCGTCGCCCGGAAAGGGAGGGCGGTCTTTTTGGCTTTGGTGCATGAATATGGCCTGTCGTTTTTTGCGGAGTTGATGCGGACTCATCGGGACGGCCATCTCGATTTCGTGCACGGCCCATTCGTGCCAGGCGCCTCGATACAGCCAGAGCCAGCAATCTTTCATCCAGTCTTGGCTTTTCAATTGTCGGAACGACTCAAAAATCGCATCTAAACAAACTCTATGGGTACCGTGCGGATCAGCCAAATCTCCTGCCGCGTACACCTGATGTGGTTTAATACGCTCCATCAAGTCCGTAATGATTTGTATATCAACCTCGCTGAGGGGCATTTTGCGTCGTGCACCCGTTTCATAAAAGGGCATATCAAGGAAGTGAATGCGATCATCCGAAAGCCCTGTGAACCGCGCGCCACCTCTTGCCTCCCCTCGCCGAATGAGCGCTTTGATGCTGCGTACCGCTGGAATGTCGAGTTCGGCGGCGCCTTTTAAGTTAAGAAACTGAATGACTTTTTGATAAAGTTGACGATTGTCTTCGGTCAATATTTTTTGGGTCTCGTCAAATTCGAGCATGAATTCGGCGTAACGAAGTGCGTCGAAATTGTGTACCGCAATGTTACCCGAAGTCTGATAGGCCACATGCACCTCATGCCCTTGATCCACCAATCTTTGGAAAGTGCCCCCCATCGAAATCACGTCGTCGTCTGGGTGCGGACTGAATAGAATGACTCGTTTTTTGGCAGGAACGGCGCGTTCGGGTCGGTGGGAATCGTCGGCATTGGGTTTGCCGCCTGGCCAACCTGTAATGGTGCGTTGCAAACGGTTGAAAATGCGAATGTTGAGTTCGTAAGAATTGGCTTCTTCGATGAGCAGTTCGCTCAGACCGTGTTCGTTGTAGTCTTCGTCCGTGAGTTTCAGGATTGCTTTTCCCGTTTTTTGGGCGAGCCAAACCACCGCCTTGCAGATCAAGTCGTCCGTCCAATTGCAAACACCCGCCAGCCAAGGCGATTTCATTTTTGTCAATTCTTCCGCGGCACCTTTATCCAGAATGACCTTTGTATTGGGGTGTTTTTGCAAAAAAGAGGCTGGCACCGAATGGGTAATTTCCCCTTCAATGGCCTGCTGAATGATATGTGCTTTGTGTTGCCCGAAAGCAAGCAAGTACACGGTACGCGCTTTGAAAATACTGCCCACGCCCATGGTTATGGCACGGTAAGGCACATCGTCTTCGCTCTGAAAATCCTTGACTGCATCGTGACGTGTGAGGTGATCGAGGCGTACCATGCGGGTAGGGGAAGTCTCCCAGGCGCCCGGTTCGTTAAATCCAATATGTCCTGTGCGTCCGATCCCAAGTATCTGAATATCAATACCCCCGGCAAGGTCAATCCCTTTTTCGTAACGCTCGCAATAGGCTGCCACACCCTCCATCGGTATAGTGCCATCAGGGATGTGGATATTCTCGGGAAGAATGTCAATGTGGTCAAAAAAGTATTCGTGCATGAAACGCCAGTAACTCTGCCGAGCCTCCCTGGGCATAGGGTAATACTCGTCGAGGTTGAAGGTGACGACGTTTTGAAAACTCAATCCTTCCTCTTTGTGCAACCACACCAATTCTTCGTATACTTTGATAGGTGTGCTCCCTGTGGCGAGGCCCAACACGATCTGTTCGCCGTCCTGTTGTTTTTGATGGATGGCCAGCGCAATGCTTCGGGCCACATGGCGAGAGGCTTCCAGCGGTTCGCTCCAGATTTTTACCGGAAGCTTTTCGAAGGTTTTGAGTTCATATTTAAGGTAACCGATAGATTCTTTTTCCTTTATTTTCATAGTGTTGGAACCGAATTTGAACCTTGAATATTGTACGTTGGACTAGAGCCTTGACAAAACAAGGTGATTTAACAAGACAATGTATAAAAACGGCTCAAATGTAAAGCAGGTTTTTTTACCAACAAGAGCTTGTACTTTTGCTCGCCTTTTCTTGACAAAACTATGCTAGAATATTTACTCAGTCTTGGTGACAATACCCTCGTACTTTCCCAGCGCCTCGGCGAATGGTGTGGCCACGGCCCTGTATTGGAACAAGATATCGCGCTGACCAACATCGCCCTCGACTTGTTGGGGCAAACCCGCATGTACCTGACTTATGCTGGTGAAATTGAAGGCATGGGTCGTTCTGAGGACGATCTTGCCTACTTCCGCGACGCGCCTCAATTTCGCAACTGCCTTCTGGTCGAACGCCCAAATGGTGATTTTGCCCACACCATGGTGCGGCAGTTTTTCTTTGATGTGTTCAATTTCTACCAACTTCAGGCGCTACGCCAAAGTACGGATCAGCGCTTGGCCGCCATTGCCGAAAAAGCCCTGAAAGAAGCCACCTATCACTTGCGGTTTTCTTCGGAATGGGTAGTACGCCTCGGCGACGGCACGGAACTGAGCAAACAAAAAATGCAGGTCGCGGTGGATACGCTTTGGCCGTTCACGGGCGAGCTCACCACACCAGATGCGCTTGATCTCGACATGGCCGGGCAAGGTGTCGCCCCCGACCTGCTGAAAATCAAGACCTTGTGGGATAAAAAAGTGACGGAAATACTCCAGGAGGCCACGCTTACTTTACCGACCAATACTTGGATGCAAAGCGGCGGAAAACAAGGAAAACACTCGGAACATCTGGGCTTTATGCTCGCAGAAATGCAGCATATACAAAGGACGTATCCGGGGCAGGTTTGGTAAAAAGTGTTTACTTTGTACACAAAAAATTTCCCACTTCCCGCACTTGCTCTATGCAACGAGCAAGATGAGTGGGTTGGCAAAGTATATTATTTGCCCTTATGACATTGATTGGATATTACAACCCCGACTGAGCAACAGTCTACACCACCGCTTCCTCCAAAATCGTCAACACTATCCTATCCGCATCCAGTTTCGCCGAAATCCCATACGGGAACGTCGCCTGGTGATCCACATGACCGAATGGGATACCATACACGACAGGAATGCCCAGCCCGCCTAAACGGTCGCGAAGCGCATCTTGCAGCGAAAGTGACGGACTGCCTGGCTTGGGCTGACAATCGTTAAAAATCCCCAGTGCGATCCCGGCAGCCTGCGCCAAATCCGTAGCTTGTAACAATTGCGTCAACATTCGATCCAAGCGGTAAGGCTGCTCGCCCACGTCTTCTATAAACACGATTTTTTTCTTGAAAATGGGTGCAAATGTAGTGCCTGCCAAAGAAGATAGCAGGGCCAAATTGCCTCCCGTAAGTGCTCCAGTGGCTTGACCGGGCGAGATCACAAAAGGATGATATTCAAGCGGTTCAAATTCAATGCCTTCCGTTGGGGCGGCGATTTCGTAGGGCGCAACTGGTAACATCAGCATAGCTCGAAAATAAGACCATGTATCTTCGGGATAATCTGATGCCGCCACCGGGCCATGGAAAGTCACCAATCCAGTGCGCTGGTGAATGGCGATATGCAAAGCCGTCACGTCGCTGTAACCGATGAGTGGTTTTGGGTTGCGGCGTATGAGATCAAAATCAAGGTCCGGCAACAATCGCCCCGCTCCATAACCTCCCCGGATACACCACACGGCTTCAATTTCGGGGTTTTGGAATGCCCAGTGCAAGTCAGCCAAACGATCTGCA
>JBBQSW010000032.1:0-15667 GCA_038213575.1 Chitinophagales bacterium
GATGAAATTGAAATCCACCTACGTGGATGCTTTGCCCGCTTTGGTAAACCCGCGCACGGGCCGGGTGCACTCTTCCTTCAACCAAGCCCTCGTGGCCTCTGGTCGGCTTAGCAGCCAAAACCCCAACCTGCAAAACATCCCGATCCGCACCGCGGAAGGTCGAAAAGTCCGCGAGGCATTCATTCCACGCGATGCCGAGCATGTAATCCTCAGCGCCGACTATTCGCAAATCGAACTCCGGCTCATTGCTGAAATCAGTGGCGATACAGCTATGTTGGACGCTTTCCAAAACAATCTCGACATCCACACGGCCACCGCCGCAGGAGTGTACGGCGTTCCACTCGATCAAGTCACCAGCGATCAGCGTCGGGCCGCTAAAACTGTCAATTTCAGCATCATTTACGGCGCCGGCGCCAGTAATCTGAGCCAGCAACTTGGCATCAAACGCAGCGAAGCCAAAGAATTGATTGAGAACTACTTCCGGCAATATTCCGGTCTGCGCGGCTACATGACCAGCATCGTAGAATTCGCCCGGGCAAACGGCTACGTCGAGACCATGCTGGGCCGCCGCCGATACCTCCGCGATATAAATTCGGGCAACGGCATGATGCGCTCCATGAGCGAGCGCATCGCGATCAATACGCCCATCCAGGGTTCTGCCGCCGATCTGATTAAAGTGGCGATGATCAATATCCGTCAGGCGATGCGCGAGGCTGACCTCAAATCACAAATGATCCTGCAGGTACACGACGAATTGGTGTTCGATGTTCGGAAGGACGAATTGGAGCGGATGAAGCCCTTGATTTTTGACAAAATGACCACCGCATTGCCGAATTTGAAAGTGCCGATTTTGGTGGAAATAGGGGTTGGGGACAATTGGTTGGAGGCGCATTAAGATGTGTGCATACGGTAGGTCAAAAGACCCAGGCGCGGCGGAAAAGAGCGATTCATGCCTTTTTTCGCATCAAAAAAATCCTAAATCGTAATTCCAAAATCCTAAATGCCCCTTCACTTCTTCTTATTCCGCTTCTTATTCTTAGCCTTCCACTCCTCCGCCTGCTCAATCTCCAACATCACCGCTTTCCATTTGTCCGGTTCCTCTTTGGTAAGTACCAGCGTCTCGGAATATTCCGTTTTGCTTAGTTTCATTACCTGAATTGGATTGTCAAGAAAGGTTTCAATTTCCGCAAGTATTTCCTTTTCCTCCGGACTGCAAAACGCGATGGCCAAGCCCTTTTTGTCGCCACGACCGGTTCGGCCCACGCGGTGAACATAGTTTTCGGCTACATCGGGCAGGTCGTAATTCACGACATAATCCACATCGGGGATGTCAATACCGCGGGCACTTACATCGGTAGCGACCAGCACTTTTACTTCACCGCTTCTGAACTGCCCCATTACCGTCAATCGGTCTTTCTGTTCCTTATCGCCATGGATCGTAATGCTTTGAATTCCAACCCGTTCCATGGCTTTCATCACCCGTTCGGCGCGGACTTTGGTGCGTACAAACACGAGAATTTTGCTTTCCGGATTTTCATTGATGAGCCGTTCAAGGAAAAAACGCTTGTCGTCCATCTCCACAAAAGCGACCGAGTGGTTTATATTTTTGGCTACCGGGTCTTTGGGCGAAATCTGGATTCGTATGGCGCGGGTGACCAGCGAGTAGGCCAGTTCTTTGATGGTATCGTTGATGGTGGCCGAAAAAAACAGCGTTTGCCGCTTGCGGGGCAGGAATTTCATCAAATCCCGGATGTCGCGGATAAACCCAAGATCCAGCATGTGGTCGGCCTCGTCGAGCACCAGAATTTCCACACGTTCCAGCCTGATAAAACCCTGACTCACAAGGTCGAACATGCGCCCCGGCGTGGTCACCAGTATGTCAATCCCCTTTTCCAAACGTTCAATTTGTGGTCCTTGTTCTACGCCACCAAACACACAAAACGTTTTCACCCGCGTGTGGCGACCTAATTTTTCAAACACTTCCGTGATCTGCAAAGCCAGTTCGCGCGTCGGCACCATCACCACACATTTGATGCCCTCAGAACGGCCCGACACTTTGCGATCGTGCAACAGGTGAATAATTGGGATGGCAAACGCTGCCGTTTTGCCAGTGCCCGTTTGGGCAATGGCCAGCACGTCTTCACCCTTCAAGATCGGGGGTATGGCCTTGTATTGGATATCGGTGGGACGCCGGAATTCCATTTCTTCCAAATTTCGCTTGATCTCTGTGGCGATGCGGTATTCTTCGAACTTCATGCTTGTTGGTGAATGGTTTACGGGTGATTGTTTACCCGCCGTAGCCTACTCGCCGCCGCTAATGGCTAAGGCGAGTGAAAGCGAAGGAGGGGGTTGATTTGGGAATAAGACGCGGTAAAGGTACACTTAGCAAGTTTGGTCGAAAGTGGGAATTGGAACCGGGCGGATCGAGTCTGTAATTGTAGTTTTGGGATTCAATTTCATGATTTCACAAAACGACTTATTTTATTCAACCATGAAGCAAATCTCTACCTTGTTCTTACTCCTGGTAAGCTGCTATTTGAATGCCCAAACTATTTTTGTGAAGGCAAACGCATCCGGCTCCAACAACGGCAGTTCTTGGGCCAATGCTTACACCTCTTTGGATGTCGCACTCGGTGCCGCAGTCCCTGGCCAGGCGATTTGGGTGGCCGCCGGCACCTATAAGCCCAGTGCTCCAGCTCCCGACAACTCCTTTCTGCTGCAATCGGGGGTCAAGCTTTATGGCGGTTTTGCAGGCACTGAAACACAACTCAGTCAGCGCAACCTCACCCTTAATGTGACCACGCTGAGTGGCGACATCGCTGGAGACGACCTTGCCGGAAATTTCGATCTAAACCGCACAGACAATGCCCTGCACATCCTAATTGCCTTTTTCAACACTTCGCAGGCGGCGGCAGTAGTAGACGGTTTTATATTTCGCGGTGGCCATACGCTTATTGGCGATGTGAACCCAATCCTCAGCCGCGAAGGTGGGGGCATCCTTGCGGGCACCAAACTGACCGTGCGAAACTGTAGCTTCATCCACAATTTTGGCGAATTGGGCGCAGGACTTGCGGCCATCGGTGTGGGCAGCGATGGCATCTTGGTGGACAATTGTCTGTTTGAGGCAAACAAAGCCACCGAACAAGGGGTGCTCTTATTGCTCCAAACCCCTACGGGTGAGGTAAATAATTGCATTTTCCGTAAAAACCTGACCAACCGTGGCGCGCTTTATCCATCTGAAACCACTGCGATTGTCATTGACAGTTGTTTGTTCGAGAGCAACAATGGAGCGGCCAATTTTGGCGCAGCCATGTTTTCATGGCAAGCCAGTTGGACTATGACGAACAGTATTTTCAGAAAAAATAAATCGGCCAATGCAGCCGGAATTTACATTGACGGGCGCGACGGCGGTGATTTTGTGACGGTAGACAATTGCTTGTTTGAGCGAGACACCGCAACGGCGTTTGGCGGCGGGGGTATTTACGGTTGGCAGGCCACTGTAACGATAAAAAACACTGTTTTCCGCGACAACTACGCTCCCAATGCGGCAGGAATGTACTTTCAGGGCCGGGAGTTCGACAGTAATCTAACGATTGACAGTTGTTTGTTCGAACGCAATATTGCAACGGCTTATGGCGCCACCTCGATCTACCACAACGGCACCAACTACACGCTCAGCAATTCGATTTTCAGGGGAAATGTGGCACCCAGTTCAGGTGCTGCCCTCTACAACAGCGACTCTACTGTTTTTACCATTACCAACTGTCTTTTTGAGGACAATACAGGTGCTTACGCTTCTGCCGTTGCCAACTATGGCATTGATTGTATTGGAACATTTGAATCTTGTACTTTCAATAGCAATGAGGCCACCCAGGGCGGGGCTGCGGTAAGCAACGGATTTGAAGCGAACGTTCTGTACAAAAAATGTGCGTTCACGGCCAATGAGGCAAGCTTTGGCGGAGCTATTTTTACCCAAAATGCTGGTACGCGCCTGCGTATTGATGACTGCTTTTTCAGCGAGAACACCACCACGGGTGCTGGCGGCTGTATTTATATCAACCCAGACATACCCACGAGTATCCGTAACAGTGAGTTTACTTCCAACTTGGCTGATTTCGGCGGCGTTTTGCAAGCCATTGGAGACAGCCTCTTGATTATTGAAAACACGGTTTTCCGCGACAACTTTGCCACTACACAAGGCGCGGCGCTCAATCTCAACGACACAAAAGCCGTGCTCACCAACTGTCTTTTCGCCAGGAACCTCAACATAGGCGCCGGAGCGGGTGGAGCCCTTTCTATCAATGCTTCCGATAGCCTGTTCAGTAATGTAACAGCCATTAATTGCACGTTTGCGGACAATGATGCTGCACTCGGCGCTGGAATAGCCCAATGGGAAGCTCCCTTAGGCAATGGCAAACTTTCGCTTTTAAACTGCCTTTTCCAAAACCCGGATGGCGAAAACTATTCCATCGAAGAAGGCGAGCCGGAAGTCATTTCACTCAATGGAAACCAGAGCAACGATGCTTCGCTTCAAACCTATCTCACTGCCAGCAAGGATGCCCACAACTTACCTACTACTTTTGTTGATCCAACAAACGACGACTTCCGCCTGACCATGGGGCCAGCGGTAGATGGCGGGGTGGCCGAAGGAGCCCCAACTTCTGATCTTCTTGGAAACCCACATATTGGATTGCCTGATCGTGGTTGCTACGAATTGGGCATCAACAGCGTAAAAAACGTTGGTTTCCAAATACTTTCGATGCAATGTGCTCCAAACCCGGCCAGCGAGCACACGGTGCTGAAGCTTCAAAATGATAAAAACGGAACCGCAGAAATCGTGGTGTGGAATCAGGCCGGACAACGGGTTGGAACCTATATGGTCACAAAATCAAGCCCGGAATTTTTCTTCCCGCTTGAATTGGGCGCATGGCCTGCAGGTGTTTATCGCGTGCAGTTCAGGATGGGCACTATGCTGCACGAGGGTTCTTTTGTGAAGATTTAAGTTCTTTTGAACCTAAAAGTTTGCACCGCCTGATGATCTCCATTGGGTGGTGCAAACTTTTGTTGTATTTCCAAAAAATTGTTATTAACTTCGTAGCAAACACGCAAATCCACTTCAACCAATGAAACTTGCTACTTGGAATTTAATACCCACTGACGAGTCCGCAGCAGAACGGCTTCAATCAGAACTCAAAATCCCCCTCCTTTTTTGTCGGCTTCTTGTTCAGCGCGGCATTCTGAACATCGAAGATGCCCGAATCTTTTTCCGACACGATCTGAACAACACCCACAATCCATTCCTGATGAAGGACATGGATTTGGCCGTCGAACGCCTCGATGCCGCGCTTCAAAACAACGAACGCATTCTACTTTACGGCGACTATGACGTAGACGGCACCACCAGCGTCGCGCTGATGTTCGCTTTTCTTTCTGGCTTCCATTCCAATCTTGATTATTACCTGCCTGACCGCGAAAAAGAAGGGTATGGTGTGAGTCTTTTGGGCGTAGAATATGCTCGAGAAACGGGCTGCACCCTTATTATTGCAATGGATTGCGGAATCAAAGGCCACCAGCCCATTGCGCTCGCCAAGACTTATGGCATTGATTTTATCGTTTGCGATCACCACTTGCCAGAAGGTGGCTTACCCGAAGCAGTGGCTTGCCTTGATCCCAAGCGCGACGATTGCCCTTACCCCTACAAAGAACTCAGCGGCTGTGGTATTTCCTTCAAACTCGCTCAAGCCCTTGCCCTCCATCACAATACGCCATCTGAAGAAATCACCTCCCTGCTCGACTTGGTAGCGGTCAGCACCGCTTGCGATATCGTGCCGATGACGGGTGAGAACCGAATCTTCGCACACTTCGGGTTGCAACGGCTCAACCGATCTCCGCGCCTCGGCCTTTGGGCCATTTGCGAGCGCATCAATCGCCCGCGGCCACTGGATATTACGGATGTTGTGTTTGGTATTGGCCCGCTCATCAACGCTGCCGGACGACTCGCCGATGCACGGGAAGCGGTGCGCCTGCTGCTTTCTGTAGATAAAAACAGCGCGCTGGACAATGCCAGCCAACTGATGACGCGCAACAAGCAGCGCCGTGAAATGGACTACGCCACTGCGGACGAAGCCCAGCGAAAATTCAAGGAAATGCCCGATTGGAGTGGCCGCAAAAGCACCGTGCTTTTTGAGCCCAACTGGCACAAAGGCATCATCGGAATCGTGGCCAGCCGAATTGTAGAGACTTTCCACAAGCCCACGGTCATATTGACAGAAAGTAATGGGAAGGCCGTTGGTTCGGCACGTTCGGTAGCCGGGTTTGACCTTTACAGTGCTTTACAGCAGTGCGAAGACCTGTTCACCACCTATGGCGGGCACGCCTACGCTGCCGGGATGCAAATGCCTTTGGAAAATGTGGATGCTTTCATTGAACGCTTTGAAACCGTAGTAAGTCAAAGTATAGCACCTGAAATGGAGGACCCTCAAATAGACGTCTGCACGAAAATCAAGTTCGATGAGATCACGCCCGAATTTTGGAAAATGCTAAACCGATTTGAGCCATTTGGCCCACAGAATCGAAACCCGGTATTCTGGGCAGAAAATGTTTCAGATACAGGGAATAGCAAGTTGTTGGAAAATAACCATGTCAAACTTTCCCTGCGCCAGGCAGGCAGCAAAGTTGAAATGACGGGCATTGGGTTCGGCCTAGGAAAGGTTTTTGAAAAAGTGCAGGGCAAACCATTTGGGCTCCTTTTCAATCTCCGGGAAGATGAGTGGCAGGGCCGGAGGACTTTGAAAATTTATGCAAAGGATATGCGGTAATCGGGAATGTTAAGAAAAATGTGGCACACCTAAATTCGAGAGTTGAGAATCAATGTATTTGTCGAGGTGTGCCACACTTTGATGAGCACTCCCCATCCGTGCCTCAACCGCGTTATCCGTGTTCCCCCTGCACACGGATTTTAACCCCGCTTAGGCTTGTACTTAGCCAACTCCAAAAATTTCTGGGCATCTGTCAGTTGCAGCAACTGCTCCATGGTAGTGTTTGGATAACGTTTCATATACGAGCGCACGATTTGCAGGCCCATCCAGTTGCCGATTTCGCCGGGCGCTTCCTGAAAGATAGCGGGGGCGTTTGGGCTGGGAGTCACCAGCTTTCGGATTTTGTCGAAGTCCGTGGAGTACAGCATTTTTTCGCCAATCAAGCGTGCCCATACTTCTGTTTCGTTGGCATAACAGCCTTCCATTTGTTTTCGAGTATAGCCCATTTTAAGGCTGTCGGCCACATCCGGCAGGAGACAATCGCCGATGTAGAGCTGCTTGCCATTGTGTAACATAAGGTCGAGAAGCCGTTGACCGGGCGGCGCGTCGGCGCAATTTTGGGCCAATGCTTTGCCGAGCCGTACCGTTATGTAATCCTTTTGAAACTGTCGCCGCATGAAGTACGGGAAAACATCTGGATCATAACCGGGGTAATTTTCTCCCAAAAACATATCCAGCCCGATCCCACATAGACTGTCGCCTGCCGTGAAGGCATCCGTGGCGAATTCCGACACCATCGTAATTACCTGAGGTACCGGTTTTTTCGGGAAATAATACTTGTAGTAGCGGAACATCTGGGTCAAATCCTTTTCAAGCCAGCGCAAATCGCCGTACACCTGCTGTACCGTGTCGTACAAATGCCGCACCTGTGGGATGGAAAGGAATCCGCCCAAGGCTTGGCGCGGTGTTTCACTAGGATTTGATTGATCGTGAATAATTTCGTTGCAAAAAAGTGGGAGCATCACCGGGTATTTGCCCAGCAATCCTTGCATCCCCATTTGTAGATCGGCGGTGTCGAGTGCGAAAATATCCTGCTCAAAACGGAGAATTTGCATCTCCACTTTTATATCCGATACATCGGGGCGCGGGGTGCGGTTGTCGGTGCCGCAGGCCGTAATAATTAGAAGGGAGAGGCAGAAAAAGAGGGCAAAATGGGTTCGTACTTTCAAAACAATAGAAGGATTGGTGGGCTGAAATTTGAATGGGCAAAGGTATGGAACGCTTGTTTGTTCCATGTGTTATTCCATTGGTACTAAAGAGAATCAAATAGTTTTTAAACGTTTTTCCCGCGTATCAAAGACTTCTGCTCCGCGTATTGCTTCGAGCCGCTTTGTGCCACTCAAATAGTTGAGCTGCCCTTGTGCGTCGCGACTTTCACGGAATTTCGACTCCACATACCCCACTTGCGCCGTGAGCGGGCGCAGCTCGCGCAATCGGTCTTTTCTGACAAAATAAGCATTGTTTCCGTGGCTGTTGCTGCCCACAAAAGCGTAGCCTTTTTCTTCGGCAAGATCGCAGAGCGCTGTGAGCGAGGCGCCACAACAAAGGTTGCTGCTGTGGTAATTGGTTCGGTAAAATTGGGGGTCATAAGGCACTGTCCAAGCCTCGTCGGGGCCAAACACGCTGTTGTATTCCATGATGACGAGCACGGGGCTGACGACGCTGATCCCTTTCCAGACCCAATAGTCGTTGCCGTCAATATCAATGTGCAGAAGACCAATTTCGCCTTCAAACCCATTATTTTTCAATAGGTCGTTGATGTTTTCGACCGTGACAAATGCAGCTTGCGCCTGAAGGTCGTGCTGCCAATAGATGCGGTCCTGGCGAATTTGTGCCACGTTTTTTTCAGCACCGTCCAGCACGAGCCCGCGCCAGTTGTTGTTCAAAAGCAGGAAGCGCGTGTTGGCTTCGCGATAGTTTTCTACCCCAAATTCAACAAAAGTCTGTGGCTTGATTTCGAGGTAATGGACCAAAAATTGGATAATGCCATCGTCGCCCCATTGCGAAAAAACCTTAAATTCAGCGCGTTGCAGATTTTCCAGGATAGCCGCCTGCTCACGGGCATGCATGTGGGTGAGCAGGCGGGCACTGAGTATTTTGCCTTCCTCCACTTCGCGGGGCAAGCGGGTAAAGGAGCGAAGCGTACGAAGGATTTTTTGAAACATAAACAGCTCGGAAATTCAAAGGAAAGTTTGGTCGTGTTTTAATTCTTCACCGGCAAAAACGAGTACTCCTTACCATATCGGAGCATCTGTTTTACAAAGTCAAATTCCCGTTCCACCTTCACATCAATTATGTTGCCATTGGCATCTTTTTGGGCCACCAACTTGGGTTGCACAAAGCCTGAATAGGCCTTGGTTGGCAAGGCACTATAACGGTTTTTGACCTCTGCGCCCGTGGCTTTGTCCGTTTTTACACCGAATGTTTCCACCAATAATTCTGCTGCTTTGTAGTCGCCTTCCGACTTAATACGCTGAATTTCAGTCAATAATTGACCAAAGAGGACACGCAATTTGGTGTAGTTGCGGATGTCGTAGTAGGTTTTTCCGTTGCGCATTAACTTGACGATCACCTGGTCGGCTTTCCCTTTTTCAAAAGCCCAGGCAGCCACCAGTTGGCGATTGCGCATGTGGTCTTCTTCGATGTCAGCGCCCGCTGGAAGACGGCGGAGTTGCTGGAGCAGCCCGTTGCGGATGTAGTTGTCATACTCGGCCTTGTAGGCGTTGGCGTCGGGCAAGAGGCCCCATGAAATGAGTTTCGGATCGGGCATGAAATAGAGGGCCACCAGGTCAGCACGCGCTTCTTCCAAAGTGCTGGAATAATGCTTGAGCGTCACGTTTGGTTCTGGCACACCCGGGTTCATTTGGCCGCTCGCATGGCCGATCACTTCGTGAAGCGCCGTGTGCATTTTACCGCAAGCCTCGCCGTATTTTTTTGCGTATTTGATTTCTTGGGGATCGTTGGCGAATTCCAGAAGGGCCAGTGCGCCGCCGACTTTGTTGTAGGCGTTTTCGATGTTATTGAGGCTGATGGATTTGGAGCCGATCTCGCGAATCCAATTGGAGTTTGGCAAATTCACTCCGATGGGCGTATTCGGGGCACAATCACCGCCCTCCATGGCTACATTGATGACGCGGTATGAAACACCTTTCACTTCTTTCTTTTTATGTGCATCCGCGATGGTCGAGTTGTCTTCAAAATACTGTGCATTCTTGCTCACGATGGCCATTTTTTGGGTAGCTTCCGGGTCATTGTACTGCACCATAGCCTCAAAATCACCCTTGTAACCCTTTGGATCGTGATAGACTTCGATAAATCCATTGATCACATCAATGGTGCTTTCGGTGTCTTTCACCCATTCGATGTTGTATTCGTCAAAGGTTTTCAAATCGCCTGATTTGTAATAAGCTACGAGCAGCTCGAGTGCTTTTTTCTGTTGGCCGTTTTCGGCAAAAGGGATGGCTTTTTTGAGGTTTTCGGTGATTTTATCAATGGCCGGGCCATACATACCGCCAGATTTCCACACGATTTCTTTCAGCATGCCCTCGTCTTTCACGAGTTTTGAATTGAGCCCAAAAAGTGGCGGAAATTTGCCTGCAGCTTCTATTTTTTCTTGATAAAACTTGTCCACCTCCGCAGCGGTCACGCCCTCGTAAAAGTTGACGGAAGAATTGCGTACCACATCCGGGCCTTCTTTACTGGTGCGTTTTGGCATCACCTTGGGATCGAATAGGACAGGCACCAGAGTGTGCTGAATATCCGCAGCAGGCATAGGAAGTGCGGAAGCATCGCAAGCTTGCACCAGGGTGCTGAAATATTCTTTGGAAAAATCCGGCAGGATTTTCACCTCGTTGTAGTGGTGGTGGATGCCGTTAGAAAACCAAACGCGCTTGGAATAGACCTCAAATGCCTTCCAATTGGCACTGGTTTTATCGCCTTTATAGGAGCTGTGAATAGCTTCCAGGGTTTTGCGGACTGCGAGGTTGTGCTTGCAATGTTGGTCGTAAATAATGTCGCGCCCAGCCAATGCGGCCTCGGAGAGATAGTAAATGAAGGTTTTTTGGCGAATGGAAAGTTGGTCAAAGCCTGGAAGCTCGTACCAAAGAATTTGAAGGTCTGCAAAGGTGTCGAGCAGGACTTTTTCAGCCATAGAATCTGGCGCTGGAGTGCTGCCAATCTTTTTTTCGCTACAGGAAAAGGCTGCTAAAATAAATGCTAGGAAAAGGATGTGTTTGAATTTCATCGAATCAATGAATTGAAAAGGGCGAAATGTTTGAAATGGTAAATGAATCAGGTCAAAGACCGCAATGCTTGCACCAATAAGTGAATTGTGGTACAAGGGTTTTGGTCAGCAAAATCTCGACGGTTTTTAAAAAGGCTGAAGAGTCGTTTAACATTTTGGATAGCCTGGTTTTCGTTGCCATAGGTTTGGAGGAAATCGTAAAAACCGGGGTCGTTTTTCTGATATCGGATGTTTTGGCCACGGTGTCTTTGGATTTGCTCCGTGAGCATTTCAAGGTATTGGGCGCGACCAATTGCCGATTCAAAATATTGAAAATGAAGCAAATACCAAAGTTCAAAAGCTTCATTGCTCCATGCACAATCGAAGCCCTCGCGCTTGCAGGTTTCGATGGCTTCGTTGAAATGCGCCGATGGGAAAGCATCGCGGTCGAACACTACCCACAACTTATCAACCTGTAGCCCAAATTTCTCCCGTTTTGCTTTCTCTTTTTGGGCTTTTGCAACCAGAGAAACTGTGTTGTTACCTAAGCCTTCGATTTCAATTTTGATCTGTAAAGTACCTAACGGAAGGTCTTTTTTTAGCCCTTCAAAGTAGAGCGGCTCAGTCTTCTCGCCTTCGCAGACGATGAGAAAATAGTGACGCGGCGAGCGTGTCCCAAACACTCTCTGCGACTCCTGACGACTGAATCGACCTGCTACTGGTTCACTTTTTGCCATGTCGGGTTCAGCAGGTTTTCGAGGTTGCCAATATGTGGGACTGCGCCATAGCGACCCTGCATATAGTCTTTGTGGAAGGAACGGTCTTTGCGCACTTTCCCATTGCCGTCCTCTTTGAACTCAATCAAAGAATAAAGGTCTGTTGCACCATACTGATCTTTTTCGGTGAAATAAATCTGGTCTCGGCGGAAATTTCCGGAGTTGAGCAGATTGGTGTCGTGGGTAGCAAAGATGAGTTGCGCGTTGTTCGGGTTGGTTTCAGGGTCGTTGAAAAGTCGCACGATCGCGCGGGTCATAAGGGGGTGGATTTTGGCATCGAGTTCATCGGCGATAAAGAGGCCGCCATTACTTAAACAGCTGAATATCGGGCCTGAGAGATCGAAGAGTTTGTTGGTACCCGAAGATTCTGATTTATCCATATCAAATTCGACTTGACCAACCTGTTCCCCATCATCGTTAAATTTTTGGTGGATGGTTTTCGCCGAAATTAAGGTAGTTTCGTGTGTATCTCCACCCTCAGAATCTTGGGCATTCACATTTTCCGCATCAAGATAAACATCATCAATGCTTAAGTCCAACGTCTTAATGAACTCGATCGCTTTTTCGATCAGTTTTTCATTTAAAAACAGATTAAAAGTATGGTTTCGGTAAATCCTTGAAGAATCTCCTAGCATGACATTACACTTTGTCAACCATGCCGTAATGGATGCAGCTACTGTTCCATTGAATTGGTCACAAATAGAGAGAAAAAGCGAATTTGCTTTTGTTCGTTTTTCTAAGCCCTTTCCTTCTGGAAAAATTTTGCTTACCTGAATTTCGTCCATGTCTCGAATAAAAAGTGGCTTTTCACTTCCTTTCTTTAATTCAAACAACCACTCAGCATGAAAACGACTCTTGTCAAACTCAAAACCATAACGATATCGAATTTCTTCTATTTCAAAAACTAATTCAAAATGGCTTGGTCTGTGAGCACTTGTTTCGTTCAGTAAAAAAGGCTCATAATAAACAATGTCCTCGGCCGAAGACCTACTCGCTGAATGCATCATATTGCTCCTCATCACCCCCATCGCCCGCAACAAATTCGACTTCCCGCTCGCGTTCGCTCCATAGAGTACCGCGCTCCGTACCAGCTTGTACTTTCCCGCCGAAATCAATTTTTCCCGATGCTCGCTGACTGAAGAGGACGCATCCATGCGCAGCGTTTTTTTGTCTTTGAATGAGCGATAATTTCCAACTGTAAACTCTATGAGCATGACTTATTTTTTGAACTTGAAGGTTCAAAAGTCGCTTTTATTTTCAATAAAGAAGATAATTTGAGAAATTTTCTCAAATTATATCAGCAATGCACCTTTTTGTGCTAACGGGCCTACTCAATTTTTTGACCGCGCAAATTTACAACAACCCAAGCCCTATGCTCTTCGTAGCTCCCATGCCGTTGCGCGAGTATTTCCCCCAATTTGTCGGAAAAGCAGAACGCTGACACCATCAACGCAATTTCTTCAACAAATCCGGCAACTGCCGCAACGCAGCCAATTCCCGGTATTTAGTCCGAGCCTCCTCTGCAGGAATACCAAAATAAGCCTTCCCGCCCTCCAAATCTTTGGAAACGCCAGATTTGGCCGAGACCAAGGCCCCCTGCCCGATATGCAGTGCCTGCGCCACACCCACTTGTCCATAGAGCACCACATTGTCTTCCACCACCGTTTTTCCGCCGATGCCAACCTGACCCGCAAACAGGCAGTTTTTGCCGATCACCGCGCCATGGCCGATGTGGATTTGGCAGTCGAGTTTGCTGCCTTCACCAATAATGGTATCGCCGCTCACGCCTTTGGAAATGGTACAACCCGCGCCGATATCTACTTGATTTTCAATGATAACCCGCCCGCCGCTGCGCCATTTTTTGTAAGAACCATCCGGCAGTTTTTTGAAATAAAAGGCGTCGGGCCCGATGATAGCGCCGGGGCCTATGACACAGTGTTCACCAATCTTCGTGTGCTCGCCGATGTAAGCGTTGGCCTGAATATAGGAATGCGCTCCAATGTGCACGTTCGCGGCGATTATTACGCCCGGTTCGATGATGGCAGTGGGATGAATGTCGGCACGACTGCTGATGGGTTCGGTAAGCGGCTCGAATGGACGGTGTTCGCGCACCAGTGTGTCGTAGACCTCGAAAGGGTTTTCGACCAGGAGGATTGCCTTGCCCGGCGGACATTCCACTGGGGCGTTGAGCAAGAGCACCGTGGCATCACTTTCGAGGGTTTTTTGGAAATATTTTTTGACGTCGGAAAACGCCACATCACCCGGTCGGACTTTGTGGATTTCATTGATACCGGTGGCGGAAAGGGTCTCGTCACCAATAATTTGAGCGTTAAAACGCAGCGCGAGTTCGAGGACTGGAATAGGGTTAGGAAAATCCATGTAAATTTATGAAGGTATGCCAAAATTGAGGTGACAGCTCCAACGCTGGGAGGAGGTGCCACCTTAATTTTGGATGAAAAAAGAGGCAATTTTACCCGGGCAAAATTCCAAAAAAATTAGCGGGGAAAGAAGAACAAGTGAAGCTGCGGAACCATCAACCCTTCACAAACCGCCCTGAAATCACCCGAGTATTGTTCTGCATTTGAACAAAGTATAAGCCTTTGGGCCAGTCTTTCACCTCAATTTTTTCAAAAGACGCCCTGTTTAGCGCTGGTATTTCACCTGAAAAAACAATTTTGCCCGCTACATTCAACACCCGCAACGTAGCAGGTTCATTCGATTCCAACTCAGGCCAATAAAGCATTGCAAAATCACCGGCCGGATTGGGAACGATTCGTACCGAAGCAGCGGAGGAAGGGGTACGCACCTCACTGACTTCCGTGAATTTTGTTTCGGTAGTGTTGGTGCGTATGGGCGCATTGAAATCAAAATAAATGTCTGCGAAATTGCGCGCCGTTTTATTTAGCAAACCTTCAAAAGGCAAAATGGGCTGAATGCGGTAGCGAACAAAACCATGGCTGGCGGCTTCGTTGTGCAGGCTGTCGGGCAGTTGGATGTTGTCAAAAAACCAAGTGAGCGTCCTTTGCCCACCAAGCTCCCAACGCATTGGGTGACTTGCGTTCACGATTTCCAAGCTATTGATATTCAAAAGTTCAGGCAGCGTATCCACAAGGTACACATTGGATGCAGGAGCAGTCCCCGTATTTTGGAAGCGAATGGTATAATTGAGCCAAGCGTCGTTTTTTTCCAAGATTTCGGCAGTCACATCACCTTCAGGGCTTACCTGTTTGTCATTGGGGTCAAAAGCGCCAACCACGGTTTCAATTACAGTGGCAATATTATCGGTCGGGGTTTCATCCGCGATGCCAGTGATGGAGTCAATACTGGCGATTGAAATGAGTTCTGTTCCAAGCGGGACACTCGTGGAAAGGAGCACTTCCAAGATTGCTTCACCACTTTGTAAGGGTTGCAAATTGGTAAACTCCCAGATTGCCACATCGCCTGAAATCGTCGCGGATGGATTGCTGCCCGTAATGAAATAATTGGGGTCGGCGGAAAGCGTAACGCTGCCAGAAAGGTTGGTGGTGCCAACATTTTTCCATTTTACAGCAAGCGCATTGGGGAAGCCGGGCTTTGCCTCCGTGAGCGGCGTGATAAAAACCTGCAAATCGTTCGCAACAACCGTTGGGTACAATCCGATATTTTGAATAATATCCGTGCCCACAGGTACCGTCACCGCAATTGGAGCATTGGTAACGGCGTAATATTTCGGCGGGTTTGGAACCATCAGTGAGTAGTCGCCCGGAGGCACGCTGATGCTAAACCTGCCGGTAGGCCCGGAGGCAACGTGGTATCCACCTGGTTGCAACTCAATTACAACGTTTGGGAAATTCGATTCGCCTAGTTCCAGG
>JBBQSW010000033.1:0-15371 GCA_038213575.1 Chitinophagales bacterium
GAGCGATCAAGCGCAGTCAAAACTTGGACATTGGACATTCCTTGTTGGACATTGGACATTAAAATGATCTTGTCTGACTGTCATATTGAGCGTTTAACTCTGAAGTTCGCGCCGTACCTTCGCGCCCCATTCCTTTACTTCAGTTATGACAAAACGTGGAAAAAATCCTCAGAGCTATTGCTCCTTCTGTGGTCGCACAGAGGAAGAGGTGATGATACTCGTCTCCGGCATGGAAGCGCAGATTTGCGAAGCCTGTGCAGAAAAAGCGCAAGACATCATTGACCTGGAACTCGAAAGCGCAGGCGTGAAGCGTGAAGACAAAAAGCAAAAACAAGAACCACAGCCCGGCCTAGGCAAAAGCGAACGTTACGGCGGCCCGCTGCACCTCATCCCTCCCCGGGAGATAAAAACCTTTCTGGACCAATACGTTATCGGTCAGGAAGACGCAAAAAAAGTGCTTTCTGTAGCCGTGTACAACCACTACAAGCGTTTGCAAGAATTGGAAAAAAACAAGGGCAAAAAGCGGAAAGACGACGATGTGGAAATTGAAAAATCCAACATCTTGCTCGTTGGGCAGACCGGCACGGGCAAAACGCTCCTGGCAAAAACCATCGCCAAAATCCTCAACGTGCCCTTCGCTATCGTAGACGCCACCGTTTTCACAGAGGCTGGCTACGTCGGCGAAGACGTGGAAAGCATCCTCGCCCGTTTGCTGCAAATGTGCGATCAGGACGTGGAAGCTACCGAGCGCGGCATCGTTTATATTGACGAGATTGACAAAATCGCCCGTAAACAGGACAATCCCAGCATCACCCGCGATGTATCTGGCGAAGGTGTGCAACAAGGGATGCTTAAAATGCTCGAAGGCTCCGAGGTGATGGTGCCTCCCCAGGGCGGTCGCAAGCACCCAGAGCAGAAAATGGTGAAGATCAACACTGAGAATATCCTGTTCATCTGCGGCGGCGCATTCGACGGCATTGAAAAACTCATCGCCCGCCGGGTGAATACGCAGGTTATTGGTTTCAACAAGAAATCAACCGCCCGGATTGATCGCGACAACCTCCTTCAATACGTCACCCATGCCGACGTGAAGGCCTACGGACTCATCCCCGAACTTTTGGGCCGATTGCCCATCTGCACCTACCTCGACCCACTTGATCTGGATGCCCTGCGTCGTATCCTCACGGAGCCGCGCAACGCGATCATACGGCAGTATCAAAAACTCTTCGCCATGGAAGGCGTGGAACTCATCGTTGAGCCTTCTGCGCTGGATTTCGTGGCAGAAATGGCCCTCGAATACAAACTAGGTGCCCGCGGCCTGCGCTCGCTCTGCGAAGCGATCTTCACCGACGCTATGTTCGACCTGCCTACCGTTGGCGGCCGAACCGAGAAAAAACAGTTGGTGATTAACAGGGAATATGCTGTGGAGAAGTTGGAAGGGTCGAGGATTGGGCGGTTGAAGGCGGCGTAGGGAATGTCCAATGTCCAACAAGGAATTATTGGCTTTTATATCTTTGAAATAATCATCTAAAAAAGCCATGTCAGTTTTAATACGCCCGGTATTTTCGGGGCATGACACCTTCCAATGCCGTCCCCTTTGGCTCAAAAAAGGGTTTGATTTCGTCAAATCAGGCAAGTCTTTTTCTTCCGAAAATGCTGTCGTGGATTTGGGCGTAGGCAAAAACATGGTTGGTGCCATTCGTTATTGGCTACGGGCATTCGATTTATTGCAGGAAGATGAGCTTTCATTACTTGCAGAGTTATTGTTCGATGATGAAATCGGATACGATCCCTATCTGGAGGATGAGGCAACCCCTTGGCTACTTCACTACCATTTGGTGAAAAGAGGTTTTGCGACATCCTACCATTTTATTTTCAATGAATTGAGGAAGGAGAAAATCGAATTTTCTGAAGATTTTTTCATCAATTTTGTCAAGCGAAAATCTGAATCAAGCCTGCCATTTCTATTCAACGCTAATACGGTTAAAAGCGATTTCGAGGTTTTCCAAAAGCTCTATATCGGTTCGGAAGCAACAAAAGATCGCGAGGAAATCATCTCAGGTCTTCTGACCGAAATACGCCTTGTCCAACCGCTTGATCGCCCCGAAAAGAAGCGTTTTTTTCAAATCGAAGAAACAGAACGCGAGGAACTACCCGCTGAAATCCTGCTGTATGCCGTGCTTGACAATGAGAACTACGGGATGTCTGTCAACTTCGAGTCGCTTATGAGTGGTTATAACAGCCCCGGCTCAATTTTCGCTATCAATCGTACAGGGATGCTTCAAAAAATTGAGATATTGACCCGCGAATTCGATTTCCTTGTGTTCAAAGACGACGCGGGTATCCGAGAACTGCAATTCCGCGAAAAACCCGACACACCTTTTGAAATCCTCAACAAATACTACCATGGCAGCTAATTACTCCCCATCTGTCAATATCATCCGTGACAGTGACCATGACCTCGGGTACATCCCAACCCCGAACGGGGAACGCATTGCGCAGCGGATCGCGGCGGATTTATCAGGAGGGTTGCACTCGTTCACTTTGATTGGTTCATACGGAACGGGCAAAAGTTCATTTTTATGGGCTTGGGCACAGACGGCTTTGGGCAAAAGACGTTTTTTCGATGTGGGTTTGGGGGAAGGCACAAAAGTTGAGGTGTTAAACATGATTGGCGAGTTCCGTTCGGTGAGCCAATACTTTGCGGATTTCCTCGACATTGAAGCATCAGGCGGGATGAACCTCACGCAGCGGATTTTTTCAGAAATCTATAACCGCTACCATGATTTAGGCAAAGTCAATCGTCTTTTGGTGCTTATGATTGACGAATTTGGAAAGTTTCTAGAATTCGCTGCACAACACGAACCTGAAAAAGAACTTTACTTCCTGCAACAATTGGCGGAGTTCGTCAACAACTCCGACCACAATATCTTGCTGATAACTACGCTGCACCAAAATTTCGATGCCTACGCTAGTAGATTGAATGAATTGCAGCGCAACGAATGGACAAAAGTCAAAGGCCGATTCAACGAAATTCCTTTCAATGAACAAGTCGAATTGCTACTCGATTTGGCAGGGAAACGCCTCAGCCAATCAGACGAATGGGGCGTTGCTCCAAAAAACCTACCCGAAATCGCCCACCTCGCCGCAGACTCGAATGCCTTTAAAATCTCCAAGGACAAAGCCTCGGATCTTGCCCAAAGCCTTTTCCCGCTGGATCTCTCTGCTGCTTCAGTGCTGACGCTTGCCTTGCAGAAATACGGGCAAAATGAGCGGTCGCTGTTCACTTTTTTGGAAAGCAGCGACTACATAGGTTTGCGTGGTTACGACCGCCGTCAAAACCCGTTTTTCAACCTCGCTAATGTTTATGACTACCTCGTTTTCAACCTTCACAGCTCACTGCACTCGGTCATCAATGCCGACCGAGCGGCCTGGTCGGTAATTGCCGCCTCACTCGAACGCATCGAAAACGAAATTGGCGAGGACGCAATGGACTGCTTCAAATTTTTGAAAACCATCGGTATGTTCAATCTTTTCGCTGTTGCTGGGTCGAAATTGGATAGAGACTTTTTGTTGCACTACGCCCAGCAGTGTCTCGGCATAGGAAACCCAAAAGCGATATTGAAAACGCTTGAAGATCGAAAAATCATCCTTTACCGCAAATACGCCCATCGGTTTGTGCCGTTTGAAGGGACAGACATCGACATTCAGCATGAGCTTTACTTAGCAAAAGACAGTGTTGGCGACCTGAGCGACCTTTCAACTTTACTCAATAAATACTTCCGTTTCCAGCCCGTTTTTGCGAAACAATACTATTTCCGCAATGGCACACCGCGTCTGTTCGAGTTCGTGATTTCAGATTTACCGAAAACGAACCTCATCCCAAAGGGCGAAACGGACGGCTATATTAACCTGGTTTTCAACGATCGACTCACCGCTGAAGATGTGCAAATTGCTTCTCGCACGGACGAAGCGGTATTATTCGGATTTTATCGGAATTCGAAGGCCATCAGGGATTTGTTACACGAAATTGAGCGCACAAAAAAGGCTTTGGAAAAAGTGCCAACCGAGGACAAGGTTGCTAGGCGTGAACTCATAAACATTCAAACACATCAGGAAACGCTGCTCAACCACTACATCTTGCACAACCTTTTTACTGAGAAAGGCGAGATTTCATGGTTTTTTAACGGAAAGCCAATACCCGTTGGAAGCAAGCGCGAGTTCAATGTGTTGCTGACGCAAATCTGTATACAGGTCTATCCCGACGCACCCGTTTTCAAAAACGAGTTAGTCAATCGCACCAAACTTTCATCGCAAATCCAAACAGCGAAAGGCACGTTTTTGAAGAACCTGTGTCAACATTGGGACAAACCGGACTTAGGTTTTCCAAAGGATAGATTCCCCCCTGACAAGACAATTTTCATCACTCTGCTAAAAGAAAACGGTTTGGTGTTTGCCCCCGAAAATCCAGAAAAGTCTTTATCAGTACCACCGGAGAATTCTTTCTGGGCCTTGTGGAAAGCATCTGAACAGTTTTTGGAAAGCACACGCTCCAACCGCCGCCGCTTATCGGATTTAAGTGACCAGTTGAGCAAACGCCCCTTCAAACTAAAACAAGGCTTGCTCGATTTTTGGTTGCCGACCTTCCTGTTCATCAAGCGCGACGACTTTGCTTTATTTGCCAAAAACGGCGGCTACATCCCTGAACTGAACGCTGACACGTTTGACCTTTTGGTGCGCGCTCCAGAGGATTTCGAGATCAAAACCTTCGATGTCGCGGGCGTTCGTCTGGAGATTTTTAATTCGTACCGGCAGTTTCTCAACCAACCAGAGCGCAAACAGGTTAGCAACCTCATTTTTGTGGAGACCATCCGCCCTTTCCTCACGTTTTACCGCAACCTCCCAGAGTACGCCAAAACCACCAAACGCCTGACCAAAGACAGCCTCGCCGTGCGGGAAGTCATTCAAAAAGCAACCGACCCAGAAAGAACTTTTTTCGAGGAGTTCCCCGCTGCGCTTGGCACCAACCTACCCGAGCTACAGCAATCCGCTGAATCGCTCGAAAACTACATCCTGCGATTACAAGAGGCCGTCCGAGAGGTGCGTACCTGCTATGCGGAGATGGTCAACCGTTTTGAGACTTTTCTGCTAACAGAAATCATAGGCGAGACGCTTGCCTTCGAGCATTACAAAACCCGCTTACGCGACCGTTTCCGCGACTTGAAACCGCACCTGCTCCTGCCACATCAAAAGACATTCGCCATGCGTCTCGCCTCCGAACTCGACGACCGCGAAGCTTGGTTGAGCAGTTTGGCACAGGCGGTCGCTGGGAAATCGCTCAAGCAATTCCATGACGAGGACGAAGCCTTGCTGTACGACCGTTTTAAATCGCTCGCACTCGAACTCGATAGCCTGCACACGCTCGCCCAAACCCGAGTGAACCCGGAACAAGAAGAGGTGTTTGGTTTAGAAATCTCCACATTCGAACAATTCGAGAAGAAAATCGTGCGCTTCCCAAAACAAAAAAAAGCAGAAATCCAACGCTTGGAAGAAGTAGTAAAAACACAGCTAGGAAGTGATAAAACGCTTAATATTGCGGCGTTAGCGAATATTCTGAAAGACCTTTTACGGAAATAAATACACAGACAATGAGTCAAGTACGTCATGTTTTGGGCATCTCCGGCGGCAAAGACAGTGCCGCCTTGGCAATTTATATGAAAACCAAGTACCCAAACTTGGCACTCGAATATTATACTTGCGACACGGGGAAAGAACTGGACGAGACCTATTTATTGATTGAGCGATTGGAGGGATTTTTGGGACAAAAAATCATGCAACTTAGGGCTGTTGAAAAAAGCCATGAAGACCCGTTCGACCATTTTCTAGCAAGAAAAGGAGGCTATTTACCTTCTTCGTTAATACGTTGGTGTACCCGTTCCCTAAAACTGGAGCCGTTTGAGCAATTTGTTGGGAACGACTCGGTTATTTCTTATGTCGGCATCCGGGGCGATGAAGATCGCGAAGGTTATATTTCGACCAAGCCGAACATTCAATCCATATTTCCATTCCGTCAAAATATTTGGAGCGAGGATGTTGTCGGTAAAGTACTTGCGAATGGGAACATGGAAAATATGCTTGACCTATGCTCAAACACTATTCTGGAAAATGTATCCGCTCGTTTTTTAGAATTGCTGGGGCAGCCCATATCACTCGAATTTCAACGGCCTCAAAAACTCCGCTCCCTTTTATCACTAAATGCAAAAGATTTCAATCGATTAGTTTTTGCTTGGCTTAAATCCACCCAATATCCTTTAGCCTTGGAATCAGTATTCCCTTTAGTAGAGAATGATGAAAATTTAGGGATTAACGATATTTTCCGCCTTTTAAAAGAAAGTGGTGTAGGTGTACCTGCCTACTACAACAAAGTATCTTTTGAGGTGAAAGGGTACAAAGGAGAGTATGCTCGTAGCCGTTCCGGGTGTTATTTTTGTTTTTTCCAGCAACGCATCGAATGGGTTTGGCTTTATGAGCAGCACCCAGATATGTTCTTCAAAGCAATGGAATATGAAAAGGACGGATACACATGGGGACAAAATGAGAGCCTTGCTGAATTGATACAGCCGGAACGAATTGAGCAGATAAAATTGGAATATCTTCAAAAAAACACTTCAGGCAATCGACTATCCCCCTACCTGTTGGATCGAATTATAGAGGAAGAAGAGGTCGGGTGTGCTGCCTGCTTTGTTTAATAAACCAATGAAATTATGGAAATCAACCAAAATGAGTTAGCTCAACAGCGCGAGGAAATTGTAAAGCAACGATTAGCACTTGATCGCCAACTTGAAGTAATAGACAAGGATAAAATCAAGTTTTCAGTTGATGCTGGCCTCATTGATCGTCTTGGTCGTGAACTGGTTGGCAAGCAGGAAACAGCAGTTTCAGAGTTGGTCAAAAATGCTTATGATGCAGATGCCAGAGAAGTGACGCTTACTTTTATCAACTCAGATACTGAGGGTGGCACTCTAATTATTGATGACGATGGGCATGGAATGGATATGGATTCACTACGAAATGGGTTCATGCGGATTTCTTCTACCGACAAAGTGCATACCCCCGTTTCACCAAAATTTAATCGAAAACGAGCAGGCCGAAAAGGTATTGGGCGTTTTGCTACACATCGGCTTGGGAAAAATCTGACCATCACGACTCAAACGGCAGATGCTCAAAAAGCACTTCAATTGACAATAAATTGGGATGATTACACTATTGACCGAGATTTGCTTCTTATCACAAACAATGTAGAGGAAATTCCAAAAACAAAAACAGAAGGGACCACCCTAACCATTAACATACTTCGAGAAAGTTGGTCATTATCAGAAATTAAGCGCGTGTTTCGGTACGTATCGGATTTATTGCAACCGTCTTACCTGTCTGATCGGCTAAAAAAAAGCGATGTAGTCTTTGCATCACAGGAAGATGCTTCGTTTTCAGTTCATTGTAGGAAGATCACAAACGGCTTCGAAGAACTTATTTCGGATATAGACAAATCCTTTTTTAAAAAATCTCTTGCCATATTTGAAGGTTTTGTTGATGAAACAGGAAAGGGGTTCTGTTTTGTTGAAAGTAAAAGCCTTGGATTAAAACAATCTGATAATGAATTGACTATTGAGCCTTCCGAAAATCTTTATGATAAACAAAACTGGATTGATGGTAAGTCTCCTAAAACATACCTGCATTTAAATCAAGCACAGGTTCATTTCAAATCTTATTATTTTATTTATAACAGGGTCGATTATTATGAAGGCGATGGTATTGGAATCAGCACTTCGGAGTTAAAGCTTGTAAATGAATTTGGCAATAAGGCTGGCGGGATAAAGCTTTACAGGAATGGATTTCGAGTCGCTCCATATGGAGATATTGGAGATGATTGGATAGATATTGATGAACGATTTACATCAGAAGGAGGGAAAAGCGGGAAAGAGCGCAAAAATGTAATCCCTTTTGGAAACAGAAACATCTTTGGTTTTGTCGAAATTGTAGATGAAAATGGGATATTATTTGAAGAAACATCCAGCCGAGAAGGATTGCTTAAAAATGACGTTTTTGATGACCTTGTTGATTATTTGCGCACTGCCTTTCAGGCTTGTCGGAGACGATTGGAGTCAACTGTTGAATTTAAGGAAAAAAGAGCAAAAAGGCAAAAACGAATAGTCGATGAAAAAACCCAAAAAGAGCGTCTGCAACAACTTAGGCTCTTTGTCGAGGAAAAAACATCACAAAGCCAGGAAGGCCAAACCGGCGAAGGAGCCGAAAGCAGCTTTGATACAGAAGAATTGAAAGCGACGGTTGAGGAGGTTGAACGTATCATAGATGAGCAAATAGACGAGATTGCGATGCTGCGTGTGTTAGCTGGAATGGGATTGTCAATTGGAGAGTTTGTGCATGAATTCAGACAATTCAGTCCGGCTTTTGATGGAAACCTCAGAACGCTAGCGAGAAAGTCATTCGATGAAAATACGCTCAAAATAATTCATAATCTTAGAGCGAATTTTGACTTGTTCAAAATCTATGCATCTTACTTTGATGAAACTGTTCAAGAAAACGCCCAGCGAAAACTAAGGCTTATAAATATTCGAGAACCCATCAGAAACTTTTTGAAGAACATTGAGCATAGTGGTCAACGCGAAGCAATTCATATAGAGCATCTTTTTGAAGGATATGAGTTGTACACCCTGCCCATGCACCCATCGGAGTGGGCTTCAATTCTTATAAACCTCTATTCAAACTCAAAAAAAGCCATTGATAAAGTCGGTGTAAAAGGACACATTTTAATCACTGCCAAAGAGGAGAACAACCGTATCGTCCTCGAATTTTCGGACAATGGCATTGGTATTCCAGAAGAAAATAAAGAGCGTGTTTTTCACGCCTTCTTCACGACTTCAATGCCCGCTAGTCGTAGAACCCCTCAGGAAAAAGAGTTTACGGGTTCGGGCCTTGGACTAAAAATTGTGTCGGACATAATTGAGTCCTATGAGGGCGAGGTTTATGTATCCAAGCCCCCCAAAGACCTCAAAACCTGTATAAGAATAGAAGTTCCAAAAGCAACCGAAGCACAAATACAAGAACAGTATGGCTAATCGATTTCTTTATATTGATGACAATAAACCCAGCCTCAATGAGGCTATTATTAGTGCCATAAATGCCGTCGATGGCGTGAAAGTGGTGTCTGAAGAGGCAAAAAAATGGGACGAGCAAGTCGAGTTTCTTCTTTCAGAGGAATACGATGGTTTGCTGTTAGATTGGAGACTCGGGGACGTAGTTAAATACGACTCAGAAGCCCTTGCTCAGCACATCCGAACCTTGGTGAATAACGGTACTTTGAAAACCGATATTCCCGTTGTATTGTGTTCAGCCAATTCAAATTTTCAAGAAAATTTTGGCCGGGATGATTCTTCTCATAATTTATTTTTGACCATCTATGAAAAGGATATGATAGCCAACCAAGCTGAAAGGGTTGCTACGGAGATGAACAGTCTGGCTGAAGCTTTTAAGTTAGTGCAAGGAGAAGTCATTACTGATGCAAAAACGCTACTAGCTGTACCACAGGCAATTACGATTGACCCCCGCCTGGAAGAAGAAACCTGTTCTTTGATTGAAAAGCGCATCCCTCACAATCTCGTTCGATTTATTCTTAAAGAGGTAGTCGAAAAGCCGGGGCCGTTAATTAATGAAGATATTTTGGCATCACGTTTAGGTATTGACATGAGGAAATCACAAGACTGGCTAAAGCTGCTAAACGAGCACCTTTCTACCTTTTCCTACAAAGGAATTTTACACGATGGATGGAAACGATGGTGGGCTGAAGGACTGGAACATTGGTGGAAATCCTCTATTACAGCATCAAATCCAAAAGGACGAGTAGCCAAACAGCGGGTCAAATTATTAATAGAAAAAACTGGCCTCACAGGCTTGGTTGCTGCTGAAAAACAGAAATTAAGTTACGGAACAGAGTTTTGGGTAACTTGTGTCATTACGAGACTTCCGCTTGACCCATTAGACGGCCTGAGAGTGAAACCCCAAACTATACATCTTCCGTGGCAGGACGAGCAATTTGTTTCGCCATATGGGCTTTTGGAATTTGGCCCTGAAACGCTCAAAAAAAATGGTTTTCGTTTAAATGCTTTTGAAAAAGACAAATGGGAAACTCTCAGAAAAAACAGCAAAGATTAAGAGCAAATGGCACCATCGCGGATGATATGCTGAGTGAATTGCTCACATTCAAGGCACTGCTTGAGAGCAATTATAAAGTTGCCGAAAACATTGACGTGGGGAAGCTCGACGTAGCCGTTTCTGCCATAAAAAGTTGTCGAGAACAACACAGGTGGGGCTATGAAATCAATGGCTTAATTTTTAGGAATCTTGATTATGGTGGTGGATTATCATCGGAAAAATCATTTCTTGAATTGACGATTATCATTAGTGGTTTATGTCAAGAAACAAACCCAATCAGTGATATACTCGATTCTTTTTGTCTTCAATTTGTAGTAAAGCAGAGAGAGTCAGAAGATATTGAATTGAAAAGCTCCTTTCGATTTGAACGACACATTTATAAAATAGATGACAGTACTCCGAAATTTTATCATCCGCTCTACCATTTTCAATATGGCGGGGATAAAATAACAGAAGATGAAGACTTTGATAAAGGCCAAGTCCTTTTTATTGATGCTCCGCGTGTTATGCATCCGCCAATGGATATTGTATTAGCTATTGACTTCGTGTTGGGAAATTTCTACTCCAATGAAAGAGATGGCCTGACAGAACTGTTTAATAACAGTGACTATCTTCGTATTGTGGAAAAAGCAAAAGTGCGATTTTGGAAACCTTATGCTTTAGGGTTAACCTCAAATTTTACTCCTAATAAAAGCGGCATTTTGAATCATTTTAATAGTTTGAAAGTAGATTCGAATTATGCTCAAAACCTTGTCTTGTATGAAAAGCGCCATTAAGCCTTGCTATAGATTCGCAGATTTATAAACCACCATAAATCATCCTCTACCAAACCCAAGATAGCGTCCCCCAAAGTGGAAGTCCGCATGGAAGGCGGAGCGAAGCGGAGAATTATGTAGTAGTGCTGGATGACCGTGGAAAGTAATTTTGCCGTGGACAGCTTACATCGTGGACTACCCGAACCAGAAAAGGAACCTGTTGAAGGAGTTCGTAGACTACCTTAAAAATGCCGAAACCGCCCCGTGAAACGGAAAGGTTTCTTTTCTCCTTTGACATCTTGGTCAATGAGATGCTGCAAAGTTGTTACAACTTGTAACAACTTTTACAAACGATTTGGAATAAATTTATGTCAAATGTCATACAAGATTCTGAATTCGCGCTAAATAGCAACAGAAAAAGCACCGCCAGTATCATTTCAGGCATCCGCAACATCATGCTTGCATGGGTATGTTGAAAAAACAACAAATACAGAAAAAACCTCGCAGAAAAAAATAACCTGTTTTAAATTTGCCCGTCAAATAATTTTCTGTTTTAAATATCTCCCATGGAGAGCGAAATCATTCTCTACCAAACTCAGGACGGCGCTACCAAAGTGGAAGTCCGCATGGAGGGCGAAACCGTTTGGCTCACGCTGAACCAGTTGGCCGAACTGTTCCAACGGGATAAGTCAGTGATTTCGCGGCATATCAAAAATGTATTTGGAGAAGGCGAATTACAGCCTGATTCAGTTGTTGCAAATTTTGCAACAACTGCCGCCGACGAGAAAACCTATCAGGTGGACTACTACAACCTCGACATGATCATCTCGGTCGGCTACCGGGTCAACTCCCACCGAGGCACACAGTTCCGCATCTGGGCCACCCAGCGGCTGCGGGAGTACATCATCAAAGGTTTCACGCTGGACGACGAACGCCTGAAGCGCGGTGGTGCGATGAACTACTTTGACGAACTGCTGGCGCGGGTGCGCGACATTCGGAGTTCTGAAAAAGTGTTTTATCAACGGGTCAAAGACATCTACGCGACCAGCATTGACTACGACCCGAATACCGAAACCACGCAGGAGTTTTTCAAAATGGTGCAGAACAAACTCCTGTGGGCCATCAGCCAGCACACAGCCCCGGAAATCGTGGCCGAACGTGCTAATGCCGATCAGCCCAATATGGGGCTAACCACCTGGGCGGGTGCGAAAGTGCGGAAAGACGACGTGGGTATTGCCAAAAACTACCTGAACGCCGACGAGATCACCGCGCTCAATCTCTTGGTGGAACAATACCTTGCCTTCGCCGAAGCACAGGCACAGCAGCGCAAACCGATGTATATGCGCGATTGGGTGAAAAAACTCAATGACATTTTGGCCATCAACGAACGACCTGTGCTGGAACACTTCGGGAAAATCAGCCGACAATTGGCCGACGAATTGGCCTGCCAACAGTACGACCAGTTCAAAAAGCAGCAGCAGGCATTGGAAAAGGCCGAGAGCCTGCAACAGCTGGAAAGCGACCTGAAAAAATTCGGAGGCGGAAAGAAGACGGCGTAGGGAATGTCCAATGTCCAACAAGGAATGTCCAATGTCCAAGTGGGTTCCAAACCATTGATTTCAAGGAACAAATGCCAGGCTTAGCGCCTATTTGGACATTGGACATTCCTTATTGGACATTGGACATTCCTTGTTGGACATTGGACATTCCTTGTTGGACATTGGACATTCCCCTGGACATTCCCCTGGACATTGGACATTTACAGCGAAAGCACCAATCCCTTCAAATACGCTCCCTCCGGGTGAAACAAACTCACCGGGTGATCCGCACTTTGAGAAAGATGGTGCAGCACCCGCACAGGCCGCCCCACCTCCATGGCCGCAGCCGCCACTGTGTGGTAAAACAACTCTCTATCAACCACTTGGGAGCAGGAAAAAGTGAACAAAATACCGCCTGGTGCGACCCTTCGCATGGCTTCAGCATTGAGCCTTTTGTAGCCCTGCACCGCATTGTGACGTTTGTCGAGACTCTTAGCGTAGGCGGGCGGGTCAATGACCATGACTTCATAATCGCGTTCGGAATTCTTCAGGAACTTCAACACATCGTCGGCAAAGCCCTCATGCTCACCAGAATAAGGCGCATTAAGTCCAACGTTTTCGTTGCAAAGCGCAATGGCTTTGGGCGAAACGTCCACCGAATGAACCAAACTAGCCCCAGCATTAAGCGCGAGACAGGAGAATCCGCCTGTATAGCAAAATGCATTCAGTACGGTTTTACCCGCTGCGAATTCGGCCAAGAGCCGGCGGTTGTCGCGCTGGTCGAGAAAGAACCCAGTCTTTTGGCCTGTCACCCAATCCACGCGGAATCGGGCGCCGTTTTCTTCGATGATGGCCGAGGTTTCGGGGCTTTCGCTGGCCGACCATAGGTAGCCATTTTCTTGATTTTCAGCATATTTTGGCGGAAGACTTTCGGTGCTTTTGTTGTAAACCGCTGTCAATTTTTTACCCAAAACCTTTTGAAGCGCAGCGGCGATTACTTCGCGTTGGCGGTGCATTCCAATGCTGTGGCACTGCATTACGGCGGTGTGATCATATACATCCACGATCAGGCCAGAGAGGCCGTCGCCTTCGCCGTGTACCAGCCGAAAGCCAAGCGTTTGTGAACTTCCCGTCCCGAGTGCTCGGGATAAACTTTCGGGAAGTTGCGGTATCGCTAACGCCCTCACATTCAATGCATTTTGCAGTTTTTCAACCCAAAAATTTTCGCTTTCCAGATCGGCGGCAACGAAACTCAGGAGTCTGACTGCGATGCTTCCGTGATGAAAATGGCCAACGCCGAGCAGGTTGCCACGTTTGTCAAAAACTTCGGCGATATCTCCATCTTCAGGGTTGCCTTCTGTGTATGCAATGGCGCCGGAAAACACCCAGGGATGGAATCGGAGAATGGGGATTTCTTTGCCGGGGCGGAGGAAAACTTTGATGGGTATAGTCATTAGAAAAAAGTAGGGTGCAAAATCGGGCTTTTTCCGATGTTTGAGTCATAAAACAATCCTTACTTTTATCCCCTACTTTCCTTGACTATGGCCAAACTCGAAACCACCGACCATCAAGACCCATCTACCCTGCGTATGGAAGATGCGCTAAAAAAGTGTGCGCTGGAAAACGGATTTGAACGTTTTGATGATCTTGTCAAAATGTTTCAATCCATGCAAACCAATGTCTTGCATCAAATGGGACGGTTGAACACGTTGAAACAAGAGAAGGATCTGGGCAAAATAGACGAAAAAATTGCCGTCATTGAAGAAAACCAGATCCGGCACGCCTTTCTTTCGGAATTGGATGCTTTCAAAAGTGTCTTACCCATGTACCTGGATTTGTCGCGCCCGGAAATCTTGCTGCGCGGCACCGACAACCAGATTAACATCATTCAGGATGTAATGGCAACACGCCTTCGCGGCCATTATGAGGTGGAGGCCTTGATTCGGGAGGGCAACTCCGCGCTGGTGTTCAAATTGAATGATATTTTCACGAAAAGAAAGGCGGTAGCAAAAGTGTGGATACTTTTATCACCACCTTGCACGACATTTATGTGGAACACCATTATGAATGGGGAAAAGACTTGCAGGAAGCCTGGACCGATGTAAAAACCCAATCGCTGTCCGTCATCAAGTACTCACTTGCCCGATAAATCATGTCAAAAGCCTCCCGAATTGCTTTCCACGTTTACCTCATGCTCACCTTGTTTGGCATGACGGTGGGGGTGCTTTATTTTCTGCTGATGCGCAATGATTTTTTGACGCAAAACCCTGATATTGAGCCGTTTTACAAAGAATATATCGCCGCAGCGACTGGAATGATCGTGGGCAGTTTAGCGCTGTTAAAAGATCGTCGTTGGGGTTTTTGGGTCTTAGTGGCCGGCTTGGCAGCGGCCTTTTTCATCGAAATAAGGTCGGGACTTCCTTGGGAAAGAATCATTCGTATCCCAGTAGCGGCACTGCTGCTGTATCTTTTAATGCGTTGGAACAAAAAGATTTAGAACCATATTTTTTCATTCAAACCAAAACGAATTATGCCAATCTCTTTTGACTGGTCGGAAACAACCTCCAAACTGCCCGTAAACCCTATTCCGGCTGAATGGCTCGCTACCAAGGGTCAAGGCGTGAAAGTCGCTTTTATTGACACTGGGGTAAATTTCGCAGCAGTTTCACTGAAATATTTGAATCAGGCAGGTCATAAATTTTTCACCAGTGCGGATGGATTTTCCGTAGCCAAACTAACAGGGCAAGACCCAGTTTTCGACGACATGGGGGATGCCAATTCAGGCCACGGCACATTGTATGCTTCGCTGCTCGCGGGCAAAACGCCCGATGCGCCTCCTCCGCCTGCC
>JBBQSW010000034.1:0-15318 GCA_038213575.1 Chitinophagales bacterium
GGGCTTTTCATCACAATGCCTTTACCTTGAGCGTATATTGAACATCGGTGTATGGTCAAAGTCAGACATCGCGCTCATCGAGGAGGCTCGCCAAAACTTAAACAATTGGAAAGTTAAAGAATGGTAGTTGACTCCAATCGAGAAGAAAAGTGGGGCTATACTTTTTCCAATGTGTCTATCGAGACTCCTTCCCAAGTTTCGATGATGAAAAGTGTCAGTTCACGTACGAGGCGGGAAGCCATATTTTCTGGCAGTTTACTCAGAATCGTAGTAACCACTTTTGTGAGTGGTAAGCCAGGGTGCTCGGTGTGCAATTGATGAATCATGTTGGCAATATTGTCTTGTTGAGCCAGCAAATAAGATTTGTGGTAGGGAATCGTCTCGCTGTGGTGCTCAAAAAACAGACTTGAGGCAGTAGGTATTTGTGGACTAGACATAATGGTAGAATTCAGATTTAAAATTAAGATGATTTACGGAATAGTTCAAAGGCATCGTACTCAAAATCTGGTTTGAATAATTCCCATCGCTGTTTCCGTTTACCAAAACCTTGACCAAATCGTTGTTGTTGGTTTTCGCTTTGTCGTCAATTTCCAAGTCCGCACCGACATCTCCAAAAGCAAGATTCCAACGATTACGATCATAAGGGCTAATGATAATCGCTTTCATTATTCGCCCTTGGCGGCCTTCGCTGAAAAAGACAAACAGGGTTGCCGTTTCATTTTGTTCGAAATGGCAAGTTTCGGTTTTCATCTGATTTGAAACTGATTTCACAGGGGTCAGCAAAAGCAATAAAATTTCTCTGATCACACCACCCTCGGCGCCAACAACTTATACAACACTGGCGTCACAATTCTGGACAACAAGGTACTAGAAATCAAGCCACCAATCAGCACATACGCCAACGGCGAATACAGCGGATTTTCCTCCACCGCAATAGGCAACAAGCCGCCAATGGCTGTAAGCGAAGTCAGCAAAATCGGTACAAAACGAATCTCACCGGCCTCCTGAATCGCATCATCCAAACCCCGTCCTTCTGCCCGTAGTTGGTTGGTGAAATCCACCAGTAATATAGAGTTTTTGACCTCAATGCCCATCAGTGCGATAAGGCCCACCACTACGGTAAACGAAAATGGATAACCTGTAGCCAGCAAAATCAAAATTGCTCCAATGATGCCCAAGGGAATAACCGACAGCACAATGATGGTACTTCGGAATGTTTTGAACTCCAAAATCAGTACCGCCAACAGGCCAAAAATGGTCAGCAGAATGATTGGGCCAAGACCGCTGAACGAACGTTCCGCGCTTTCCACTTCACCTGCCATCTGGTACGAATAGCCTTCGGGCATTTTCATTTCAGCCATTTTTTTGCCCAAATCACGGTTGAGTTCGGCGGCTAAAAAACCACTTTTCACAAAGGCCGTAATTCCGGTAAAGCGCTCCTTGTTATAGTGTTGGATATAGTTGGGCGAAGGTTTGAATTCCACGCTTGCCACTTGCGATAAAGGGATGGCTGTGCCGAGTATGTTGTTGACATACAGATTTTTAAGCGCATCTAAAGTGGTATTGGCACCACTTTTGGGCACGGTCACCGTGAGGTTGTATTCTTCGCCATCTGCTTCCGAAGTAAACACGCCGAGGTTCAGCCCGGCAATCGCGAGTCGTACCATGCGGTCAATATCAGCCACCGGGATACCCATAGTAGCAGCCTTGTCTTTGTTGATCTTTATCTGCAAGTCGGTTTTCACCGTAGCGATGGGGTTGTCAGTGTAAATCGTTCCCTTGGTTTCGGCTAGCAGGTTTTCGGCACGAAGGGCGATTCCGCGCAGCGTATCAAGATTTTCTCCAAAAACCCGAATCGCAATCGGCGCTTCAATGGGCGGGCCTTGTTCAAAGTCTTTGACATTGATGACAGCGCCCGGCACGTTTTTTAATTTTTCCCGCAATTCGTCAATCATCGCAATCTTCACAGGCGGCGGCGTTTTATCCTGCAATTGCACAAAGATTTGTCCGTAGTCGAAGGCCTCCACTTCCCGGATAACATTGTAGTAGATGCGCGGATTGCCCCGACCTACGTTGGTGGCATACCAGGTAATTTGCGCTTTGCCGCCTTTATATTTTGAAACCGGCTCTATTGAATCTGGTAGCAAATGTTGGTCGCGAAACTCGGGCGCAACATATTCATTCAGCACAGAATCAACCATTTGTGTGATGCGGTTGGTCTGCTCCAGGTTGGTGCCCGTGGCCGCTTCGATATCAATGTAGAACATGGGGCGCTCACTCGCGGGGAACACCGCAAATCCTGCCTTGCCCGCCAAACCCAAAGACCCTGCGAAGATGACAGCGGCTACAAGCATGGTCATTTTTGGCCAGTCGAGGGCTTTGTGAAGCAGCCGGGCATAGGTGCCAGAAATCAGCCATTTCAACCCACGCAGAAAGATGTTGCCTCGAGGGTCGTGGTGTTCAGAAAGCACCCGGCTGCTCAAAAATGGCACGATGGTGAGCGATACAAACAGCGAGGCCAATACGCACAACACTACCGCCAGAGGCAGCGACCGGATGAAATCGCCGGAGGCTTCGGGTAGGAATACAAGCGGAAGAAAGGCCAATACCAAGGTGGCTGTACAACCCAACACGGCCAGTCCGATCTGCCTGGTAGCAAGAATAGCCGCATCTCGTCGCGAATGCCCTTCACGAAGCCATCGCTCAATGTTTTCGACCACTACAATGGAGTCATCCACCAGAATGCCGAGCGCGATGATGAGGCCGACGATGCTGAGCTGGTTTAAAGAATAACCCAATTGGTCGAGCGCAAAAAGCCCGATGGCGATGCTGAGCGGAATGGAAACCATGACCACCAGCGCGGCGCGCCAACCGAGTGGCAGGAGTGTAAGCAGCACGAGCAAAATAGCAATTCCGAAGTCTTTGGCAAAGCGCGTGAGGCGCTTGCTGACGGAGTCGTTTTGGTCAAAAACCTTGGAATAATCCATGCTTTTAGGCAAGTCGGCACGCCAGGCGGCTACTTTTGCGTTCACTGATTTTCCGACGTCGAAGATATTTTGCTCGTCTTTCATCCGGGCGGTTACACACACACAGCGGGTACCATTCACACGCGCCAGGTGCCGATTTTCCTCATACGCGTACTCTACCTCAGCGAGGTCGCGTAGGTAGAGTACGCGACCATTTTGGCCATTGATAAGGGTGTTTCGCACTTCATCAATATTCTGGTAATCGCCACTGGTTTCTACGTTAAACGTTCGGTCCCCTACGTTGACCGAGCCGCCGGGGATACTGAGGTTTTCACTTTGCAATGCGCCCAGAACCCGGCTCACGGGAACGTTTTCAGCGGCCATTTTTGGCAAATTAAGGGCAATCCGAACTTCACGTTTCGGGAAGCCCCAGGTATCGGCCGCTTTGATACCGGGGATTTTTTCAAGGTCTTCTTCCAGCCGTTCTGCTTCGCGGCGCAAATCTGCCCAGGAGGCATTTTCTGACACGATCGCGCCTTGTAAAATAGAAACGTCGGAGGAGGAAAACTTCTGAACTTGAAGGCGGTAAATGTCTTGTGGCAGTTCCGCACGGGCAGCATTGACTTCCCGCACCACTTCTTCGTATTTTTTGTCGGTGTCTTCCCCGTGTTTAAATTCAATGGTCAGCACCGCAATGCCGTTGAAAGACAAGGAGCGCATTCGGTCAATATTTTCCAAAGCACCCAGTTTGGCTTCGAGTTTGTCGGTGATTTTGTTCTCGATTTCCGCGGGCCCTGCACCTGGGTACACCACCACCACATTGTAGCCGGGCGGCGCGAATTTGGGATCTTCAGCACGCGGCATATTGAACATAGAACCC
Organism: Chitinophagales bacterium; assembly: GCA_038213575.1. GTDB lineage: Bacteria > Bacteroidota > Bacteroidia > Chitinophagales > Saprospiraceae > M3007. The sequence goes on from JBBQSW010000034.1 coordinate 3,847, forward strand.
AGCCCCAATGCCATTACAAAGCAAAAGACAATGAAAGTGAACTGGGAGTTCTTGACGGAGAATTCGGCGATTTTCATGTATGATGTTTAACTTTGCTCAAATCTTTTTGGCTATGATTGATTTTTCTCAAGAAGAGTATTCCTTTCACATCTTCCTCACCTTCTTCTTCTCGCTCAAATACGGCGCGCCACTCGTCACCACCTCCGTCACCCCTTCTAATCCTGAGGCGATGACCGCCTGATTCCCTTCTATAAAGGCGACTTGAACCGGCATTTTTTTCACGCTCACACCATCCGCCTGCAAGGCAAAAACAAAGGCCAATTGTCCGTCGCCCTCCACAATCGCTTCTACTGGAATCATGGTATATGGCCTTGATTTTGAAGGGATGATATCCACTTCAGCAAACAAACCCGGAGCAAAACGTTTGCCCTGCGGCTGAATGCGGATCTCAATCGGATAAAGCCCACTGGCAGGGTCGGCAGCAGGCGAGAGGTCGCTTACTTTGCCATTGAACACGGTGCCTTCATAAGCATCCATGGTTACGCGGGCAGCCATGCCGAGATTCAGTCGGGCCCAATCGCGGTCGCTGACATTGATTTTCACCACCCAATCGTTTGCACCTGTCTCAAATAGCACAAAAGCGGGCATTCCCGGGCCCGTGATTTCGCCTTCATTGATCAGTTTTTTGATGATTTTTCCGCTCCGGGTAGCGCGGATTTCGGCGTATTGTTGGTTGAACGTGGCGATTCGGGCGGTTTCCTTGGCGATATCACGCCCGGTAGTGGCATTTTGCAATAGTTCAAGTGTGGCACTACTGTCGCGGTAAAGCCCTTCCACACGACCCAAATCGCGTTCGGCTTTGGCCAAACCTTGCTGGACCTGATTTACTTGAGCGTCAATTTCGGTCTTGTCCAATACCGCTAGCAATTGGCCCAAGCGCACCACATCGCCTTCATCCACATAAATTTTGCGGATAATGCCGCCAATCTTGAACGACAATCGCTGTTCTGCCGAAGAGGTCAGGATACCACTGGTGTGAATGGGCGATGCCACCGTTTTTTGCTGCACAGTAGCAGTATGGACAGGGATGGATTCGTCCGAAACGACTGTTGGGGCAGCATCGGTAGCGGCATTGGAGCCACATCCTCCCAATAAGCTACATAAGCCAACAAGGGCTACTGTGGAAAGAAGGACTGGAATAGCGATGGCATTGAGTATTGGATATTTCATGTCGAAAGCGATTTTTAGGTACCCCGGAACTCTGTTCCGGGTCTTTTATACCCCGGAACGGAGTTCCGGGTCTTTGTATACCCCGGAACGGAGTTCCGGGGTACGCAGCACCAAATTTTGGTGGTGCTGCACATGGTAAATGGTAAAAAAGAGCATTTCCCTAAGGGTCAATTTTCCCAAAAGCGGGTGTGGGAGAATAAGCGTATCCAATTGACTTTCAGGAGTTTTTTCAACTTTTTGAATCAAAGTTGAAACCAAATATTCTAATTTTCGCAACAACTTTCCTCGTTTGCCCCAATCTGCCTGTTCGGGAATGAACCGTCCGCTTGCGCACCCCCCTTCTGCTAGTTTGATTTTATATTTTTCCACCAAACCCTCATAACTGCGCGAAGGCCGATTGGATTTGCCGAACAACAAACGAAGCAAAAAGCCAGGCAACCCAAAGGCCATGTTTACAGGCCCCACACTTCGGCAAATATGGTCGAGTTGCTGCCCGGCACTCCATTTCCCAATGGGCGCAGCGAGGTAGTCCGTCTCGCTGAGCGAACCAAGCAGATGCCGGAACTCGGCATGGTGGATGTCGAGTTGTTCGAGAATTGCTTGTTTGTTCATAGAGTAGACCGGAACTCCGCTCCGGAGGTTTATTTGTCAATATGATGCCGGAACTCCGTTCCGGAGGTTTGTTAGTAGTATGATGCCGGAACTCCGTTCCGAAGGTTTGTTAGTAGTATGATGCCGGAACAGAGTTCCGGGCTACAACCCGGCCGCTTTTCGCAAGCCAGCTTCCTTCAACAACACTTCCGACCAGGCCAACAATTGTTGCAATCGAGCGGTCGTCACTCGATTTTGGGCATCCAAAAATTCGAGGAGCAGCACCTGATTTGCGCGGTATTTGTTGTTCACGATGCGGAAAGTTTCTTCGGCGGCTCGGAGGCCAAATTGAGCAGTTCGGAAGGAGTTTTGAGCGGCTTCCAGTTCGTTCCAGGCTGCGGTGACTTGCAGCGCGATTTGTTGTTGCACCTGCTCGGTCTGATTCCGTACGCTTTCAGCTTGAAGCCTTGCCTCCTGCGTTTTGCTTTTACGGAGGCCACCGTCGAAAAGATCATAGCTCAGTCCGACCTGTGCCAATGCGTAGGCTTGTTCCTGATTGAATTTATAGCCAAAGCCCTGAAAACCGAACGAGCCCCCCAGATAAAAGTCGGGCAATTTGGATTGGGCCGCGTTTCGGCGGACGTCCGTTTCGGCCGCCTGTTGTCCGGCACGAAGCGCATCAATTTCAGGGCGATTAAGGAGACTTTCCTGAACCAACTGCTCCGCTTGGTAAGCAGGTAAAACAGTGCGGAGAAGGGCAGTATCTGCTACCACATCACTTTGTAAATCCTTGTTTATCAAAAAATTGAAGTAGGCCCGGGCTGTGTTTTGCTGGCTTTTGAATTTGAAAATCTCATTGTCGGCCTTGCTCAATTCGTAGTCGGCGGTGGCCACCACATCGCGGGTCGCCACGTTGTTTTTCACAAGACTTTCGTTGAAGCGGCGGAGTTCGCTCAGGACCGTTTTAGCGTTGCCCCAGATTTTTTCGGCTTCCAAAACGCGCAGGTAGTTCAGGTAAGCTTCCGTGATTTGGTAGCGAAGTTCGTGTTCAGTAGCCGCTTTCCCCGCCGACTTGCTTTGTAATAAGAACCCTTGGATCTCGCGGTTGTATTTCAGGTCGGAATTGAAAATCGGGTAGGCAAAACTGATTTTGGTTTCATGGAAATTGTTGGGCAAAAACTGCACTTGCTGGTTTTCCAGGGTGGGAAACTGTCCGGGAACAAGGCCTGGCGGCAGGTTGCCTGGAACCGCATTGAGCACATTCAGATTCCCATAAACATTGTTCAATAAATCCCCTATTGGAAAATCAATCTTACGACCGCCTCCTGCTAAGGTGAAGTTGGCATCGAAAGTCAGTTTGGGCATACCCAGTGCCCTGGCTTGCCGCACGGCTTCATGTGTTTTGGCTATGTCAAGGCTTTGTTGTTTTAAACCGAGGTTGGCGTTCAACCCTTCTTGGATGTAGCCTTCGAGTATTGCAGATTGGGCGGACAGGAATGAAAAGGTGAAAACAAGTAACCCTCCTACGCCAAGGCTTCGGCGGGTGAACTGAGTAAAGTATTTGTTCATATTGAATGGGCTATTTCCAAAAACGGGTTTAACTTTCTGAACAATGTTTATTGATGGTGCAAAAAAAAGCAGTTTTCGCGGGCTCACAAATCGAAAAGCGGTGAACCGGCGAAATCATGGGTTGAATGGTAGAATAGGGTTGTTTGCTTACTCATTTTCCTTAAATTTGAGGAACAAATGATTTTTTGCATGGTTTCATAATTTGAATAGATTGATTACTTTTGTAAAAATATTTACGCCATGTTCACCGAAGAAATTGCATCCCTCAGCGAATACGAAACCGAACGCGAAAAACCTATGCCCAGCAAACATCACGCTTTTATCCAAGGCAACCTTATCTTCTACCTTCGTCTGAAATATGGCGAATTGTTTAGTATACTTCCAGAAATCAGCCTTAAACTACCTTCCCGCGACCGCGTACCGGATCTTGCCATATATTCGTCCCTAGAGTATGGAGAAGAAGAGGTTAAAATGACCCAAATCCCGCTCTGTCTGGTTGAAATCCTCTCTCCTACTCAAAATCATATTGACTTGATCCTCAAACGCCGCGAATATTTCGATGCTGGAGTGAAGTCTTACTGGCTTGTTTTCCCCGATCCAAAATCTGTGTATGTCTATTCCAATCCCGATGAATTTGAGGTTTTTTCCTATCGGGAGGTGCTGAAAGACCCTTTATTAGGTATAGAATTTTCACTCTCCGAAATTTTCAAGTAGGCCTAGACTTTTTAAGGTTATAAACTTGGGAAGTCTAGTCCTCGCTACAGTGACTCCGCCATTTTCACCATCATCGCAAAGGATTTCTTCGCCAGTTTCCCGCGTTCTTCTGGCGGGTACATCCGCATCCGTTCGCGCACAAAAAGTGAAACCAAGCCGTGCGCATGACACCAAAGTGTGTAGGCAATCGTAGATGAATCAGTGCTTTTGAAATAACGCGCCGCTACACAAGCCTCCACCGTCTCCACAAAAAAAGCGTGCGTTGCCATGCCAAGTGTCCAGCAGTCTTGATTTTCAATGTGTTCCATGGGCGCACGGGTAAGGAAAAGCAGGTCGTACCAGTCAGGGTGCTTCAGGCCAAAATCTACATAGAGTCGCCCGAATTCCACCAATCGTTCCCATGGATCTTCGATGTTTGCCGCCGGGAGCAGGTGGTCGCGCTTGGCCGCTGCTGCCTCATATTGGAGCGCGAAGAAAATCTCGTTCTTGTCTTTGTAATAAAGGTAAATAGTAGCCGGGCTATACTCAATGCGCTCCGCGATGCTGCGGATATTGAGCCCGTCGTAGCCTTTCTCTTTGAAAATATCGTGCGCGGCGCTCAGGATGCGTGCGCGCATTGCTGCCTTTTCCCGTTCTTTTCTGGATGCGATGCTCATGTAGTATTTGCTAAACGCCACAAAGTTACTGAACAGTGTTTAGTAAAACCAAGTACTGCTTCGCAAAAAATTTTCAGGTTCTATTTTTCACTACCAACCTATTTTTACCCCACAAACCAGCGCACATGAGATCATTAGTGCTAACCCTTGCCAGCACCCTGTTTTTTGCATCCTGCTTCTCCGACACTCGACTGAATCCTGTCAAGGAGGGGAAGGCTGACATAACGCCTACTACGAAATTTGAACTCCTGCCCTCTGAGCGCACGGGGATTGACTTCATCCCAACCATACAAGAAGAATTCCGCTACAATTTTATCGCAGACCCCTACATCTACAACGGCGGTGGCGTGGCAGTGATAGACGTAAACAACGATGGCTTGCAAGACCTTTTTTTTACCGCCCGCCTGCAAGGATGTCGCTTGTATTTGAACAAAGGAGGGCTGAAATTTGAAGATATTTCAGAAAAATCAGGAGTTTCGAAGTTTGGCGGCCTCAAAACAGGAGTCACCGTCGTGGACATCAACGCCGATGGCTGGCAGGATTTGTATGTGTGCCGCACCTGGCTCACGCCTTTGCCTGACAGACGCAATTTATTGCTTATCAACCATAAAGACAACACGTTTTTGGAACAGGCTGGCACCTACGGCCTGGACGATCTCTCGGCCTCTCAACACGCCAACTTCTTTGACTACGACCTCGACGGCGACCTTGATTGCTACGTTTTGAACCACCCGGTGGATTTTAAAAACATGAACAATTTGGACTATACAGCAGGGCCTGCGAGAAATCAAGCCCCGAAAGACGAGTATGAATCTGATCGCCTGTTGAAAAATGAAAGTGGAAAATTTCTGGACGTCTCAGAAAAGGCGGGGATAAAAAACCGCGCCTTTGGCCTCTCCACCATTGCCTCCGATTTCAACGACGATGGCTTCCCAGACCTTTTTGTGGGCAACGATTTCGTGATGCCCGACTTCCTGTACATCAACAATGGAAAAGGTGCTTTTTCAGACCAAGCAGATTCCTACTTCCGTCATACCTCCAACCATACCATGGGCGCAGACTTCGCCGACCTAAACAGCGACGGTTTTGCAGACCTCGTGACCCTCGATATGCTTGCCGAAGCAGGTCCGCGCCGTCAACGACTCATGTCTACGATGAGCCTAGAGCGCGACCGGCAGATGCAACAACGCGGCTACGGGAGGCAAGTCATGCGGAATGCGCTCCAAATATCGGATGGGAATGGAGGGTTTTCTGAAATTGGCAACCTTGCGGGAATGGCGGCTACCGACTGGAGTTGGGCGCCCCTGCTGGCCGATTTTGACAACGATGGCTGGCGAGACCTGTTCATTACGAGCGGGGTAAAACGCGACCTCAACGACCTCGATTTTTTCCTCTACACCGCCGACAGCATCAACCGCACAGGGGGTGTGAGCAAAGGGCGTTTTCCTAATTTTGAAGATTATGTGGGTTTGATGCCGTCCTCGCCTTCGCACAATTATCTTTTTCAAAACAGGGGAGCAAGCCAAGATGTGCCACACCTCCAAGGTGTGCCACATCTCATGGACGTTTCAGAAACCTGGGGCTTTGGCAAACCCGGATTTTCCAATGGGGCTGCTTACGCCGATCTCGACAACGACGGTGATTTAGATTTGATTACCAACAACTTGGATAGTCCGCCGGGTATCTACGAGAACAAAGCCACCAGTTTTAACCAGAACCATTGGCTGCAAATCAAGTGCAGGGGAACGGCTCAAAATCCTTTCGGCATCGGCGCCAAGGTGCGGGTTTGGGCAGGCGGCAAAATGGTTTTTTCGCAGGAAATGACGAATGTGCGGGGGTTCTATTCCAGCGTAGAGGCAATATTTCAGATTGGTTTGGGCGGGCTAAAAACCGTAGACAAAATCGAAGTAGATTGGCAGGAACAGCGGTTCCAAATCCTGGGTAATGTGCCAGCCGACCAGCGCATTTTGCTAAAAATCGAAGATGCCAAGCCGGGGCGTTGTCCGCGCAAACCGCTCGCAAGCAATCTGTTTTTTGAAGATATCACAGCCTCCAGTGGTCTCGATTTTGAAAACCGGGAAAACCCGTTTGAGGATTTTGACCGCGAAAAACTCTTGCCATACCGGCTTAGCCGAACAGGGCCAAGCATTTCGACGGGAGACTTGAATGGCGATGGCGCCGAGGATGTTTTCATTGGAGGAGCGACTGGGCAAGCGGGTGCTGTTTTTTTGCAAAACCATTCCAACAGGGGCGTAAACGCCCCTGATTCCGACGGACTAAAGGCCAGGCAACCAGTGCTGCACTTCGAGCGAATCCCCCAACCTGCGCTCGAAACAGACAAAGATTTTGAAGACACCGCCAGCGCATTTTTTGATGCAGACGGCGATGGCGATCAGGATTTGTACGTCGTGAGTGGGGGAAACGAGCAAGCTGCCAAGTCATCGCGTTATCAAGACCGGCTTTATCTGAACGATGGGTATGGAAACTTTACCCGTGCCACGAACGCGTTGCCAACCGAAACACAATCAGGCAGTTGTGTTGCAGTTTTTGACTTTGATGCCGATGGTAAACTGGATTTGTTCGTGGGTGGACGGGCTGTTCCAAGCCGATTTCCCGAAGCGGCAGAATCATTTGTTCTTAAAAACGAAGGGGGGATTTTCAAAAATGTTACTCAAACGGTTGCTCCCGAATTTCAAAAAATCGGGATGGTGACGGACATCCAGTTTGGCGACTTGGATGGCGACGGCAAATCTGAAATGGTAGTGGTAGGCGACTGGATGGCTTTGGAGGTTTTTAAATTTGAAACGGGGAATACTGGGGTGACTCGAATTTGTCACCGCACTAAAATGCACGGCCTCGAAAACAGTAGCGGCCTGTGGAGAAGCTTGAAAATCAGTGATTTGGATGGCGACGGAGATTTGGACATCGTTGCCGGCAATTGGGGGCTAAACTCGCGGTTTCATGCTTCAGAAGCTGCGCCAATGCGTTTGTTTGCCAACGATTTTGACCACAATGGCAGCCTGGATCCCTTGTTGTGCACACCTTGGGAAGGGGCATATTATCCATTGGCACAACGCGACTTTTTGGCTTCTCAACTCCCTTCAGTTAAAAAGAAATTTCCCCGGCACACCCCCTATTCCAACGCATCTGTAACGGATATTTTTTCAGAAAAAGACCTGCTCGGCAACATTTGTCTTGAAGCAAAAACATTAGAAACACAGTGGTTTGAAAACCAAAATGGGCACTTTATTGCACACAAACTACCGAATGAAACGCAGCTCGCCCCCGTTTCTCGAATCCTGGCTGCCGACTTCACAGGCGATGGGAAAACGGACTTGCTCAGCGTCGGGAACGAGTGCGGCACCGATGCCGAAACCTATCGCCAAGACGCTTCTAATGGGTGTCTATTAGAAGGCGACGGCAAGGGCGGGTTCAGTTTTGTGCCCAATTGGAAAACGGGTTTTTGGGCCTCTGAGGAGGTCAGAGATGTGTCGGCTATCCGTCTTAGTACTGGTAAAAATGTACTGGTTTTGGGCATTAATAACAACAAAATCAAGGTTTTTGAGTGTAAATCAAAACATTGATATTGGATATCTGCTCGTAAATACCATATCTTGGCACTGATTTCTGAACGCAAAAAATCTTATGAAATTTTGACAATCAGCCCAATCTAATCCCTTACGTTTGCCTTTATTCTTTTTTAATCCCTTGTCCTTCGGCGCGACTTCATTTCTTTAATACAACGCTATGAACGGTTCCCCGACCCGACAACGAAACCGAGCCTTTCCCCCTTTGCTGTGGCTGCTGTTGCTGTTGCCTTCCCTTGCTATGGCGCAAGAGCAGACAGTAATACGCCCCGATTTCACGCGCGTGCTCATCACGCCCAAATTGCTTCGAGATTCAGCGCACGTTTTCAGTTTTGACAGTGTGCGGGGAGATGCCCTTGCGTCGCAATTTGTGCTTGCCAAAAGCCCCTATCTGACTTTTGGGGCAGATGCAAGCACTTGGTGGCTTCATTTTACGGTGAACAACGAATTGCCAAACCACAAGACCTTGATTCTTTGGCTTAACCGCAAAAATTTTGATGCCTTTTCTCTATTGCAACAAAAGCCCGACGGTACTTTTCAGACCTATGGCGAAGTGGGCGCGGCCTTTTACGATGATTCGCGTTTTGCACTTTCTAATGGCTATTACATTGCCGTTTTGATGCAGCCAGGGGAGAATAAATTTTGGGCAAAAGCCTCTAACGAAGTAGGCTCCATGTATCTTGGCTTGAGCCTGCACTCCCCGGATCATTTTGCGCTAAAGAGCCGCCAAAACGTATTGCTTTTTGGCTTGTTTTTGGGTACAATGCTGGTATCTATCTTGTTCGCGCTCCAGCTCTATTTCATGTACCGCGACCCGATGTACCTGTTCTATCTGGCTTATGTGGCCGTGGTACTCTTGCGCGAGGCATATAATCACTCCGCTGTCATCAATCTGTTCCCGGTGATGCAACGGCATGGCATATCGTTCCTGATGGTGGCGACTTACGGGCTTTTTTACCGCTACTTTATTCGATTGTGGGAATTGGACAAATGGCTCGACCGTGTGACAAAATGGTACCTGATTGGCATGTTTGTGCTCACAGGAGTGTTTGGCATTTTGGTCAAATATGAACATGGTCCCTTTATGCAGGTGATTTTCACCGCCGCAATGTTGTCCATTTTGGTCATCACCATCGTTTCAGTGGTGGTAATTATCCGAAATTTTCGAACGAGTATTCGCGCCCGGATTGTTGTGTTTGCATTCTTGCCACTAGCTTTGGCCTTCATCCTCAATCTGTTGCGCAACATCAATGTGCTGCCTAACTATCCGTTTATTCAATATGCGGTGATGTGGGGCTTTATTTTGGAGGCCGGAATTTTTGCGGTCGCATTCATCCGTTGGCATGGCTTTGTAGATCATGACCGTCATGTGCTTCAGCTCAAACTTTCGATGGAGCAGCAAGAGAATCTGCTCGCGGTGCAGGCTGCCGAACAAAGAGTAAAAGACCGAATCGCACGCGATTTGCACGATGACATCGCAGCCTCTATGTCAGGAATCCGCATCCTGAGTAAGGTGGCACACCAGCAATTTGCGCACAAAGTGCCCGAAGCCGCTCCCTTGCTCGAACAAATCAGCAAGAGCGCCCAAAGCACGCTGGAAAGCATCAGCGACCTCATCTGGGCCGTGAAGCCGCACCCCGACTATCTGAACGATATTGCTGACCGAATGCGCGAGTATGCACAAAAGTTTCTCGACGCAAAGGACATTGATTATCAGCTCAATATCCCGCGAAATCTCCCAGTGATGGAACTCGACATTGAGGCCCGGCGCAATACCTACCTCATTTTCAAAGAGGCCATCAACAATGCCATGAAGCACAGCGAGTGTACTCGTATGGATATCAGCCTTTTAGCGGACTCGGAGAAGATGACGCTTTTGATAACCGACAACGGCATTGGATTCGACATGATGGAAAAAGGGACTTCAGGAGTTGGGCTCAGTAGTATGCAAAAGCGTGCGCATGACATCCGTGGTGAACTGAAAATCTCTTCTGAGCAGGGGAAAGGAACTCGGATTTCGTTTTGGTTGCCCGTGAAGTGAATGTGGCCAATGCTGACAGAAATTTAATGCTTTACTATTGATTGTTCAACCTAATATTTGTCAATCTTTTCATTTAAATAATTGGCGGATTCAAGTTTCAAATGCAACAGATTTTAGAGGTTTCACATCGGCTGATATAGGATAAAAAAATTGGAAAACTCCCCTTGATTTCTCCAGGGAGATTTCTTTCTGATACCGCGAGCTGTATTTTTTCTTACCTTGATGTGGATGTTTCTGTTGCCGATTGGTTTGTAGATAGTTCATTCTCTGACAACACGTCAGAAATGCTGAATTGGATATGGTCCAACAAACAACAAACGGGTCAAAGGTCGTTTCAATGTCCATCTAAAGATTGACACAACAAGACCTGATTACGATGATGATTATCCGTCCACATTGTACTTCTATGATGGGGAGTTTGACTTAGAAATTATTGAATGATACTAATATAAGAGGCCGCTCTGCAATTTTGCAGAACGGCCTCTTGTTTATTCTTTGTTGTCCAGCCTTCTTACCCTGGTACTTACCAGCATAAGAACCGCATCGCGGTGCCATTATGGTAGCCCAATAGGGCGTTTTGGGTGATAGGAACGGCGTAGCCGTGACATTTTAATGTCGGAATAATGCCACGGCTACGCCGTTCTGAAAATACCTTAACGCCCTATGGGGCTACCATAATGGCACCGCGATGCGGTTTTTATTCTCAAACTATCCAAAATTCACATAAAACCATCCAAACTGTTTTTTCAATATTGAAATAACCCGCCATAAAACAGACGATTTTTGCACTCTTAATAGTGGGATATTCTCTTTGGCCAGCCTGCCAACACACTGACATTATTATGCCAATCGAACCCAATCCAGTTGACTCCTCCAACGCGGCTATCTGTGAAGACACCATTGAGGTTAATCTTCCAGGGGCTATGGAATATGGATACCTGAAAGGTATTAAGACCTGTCGGGAGTGGGAAGCATCTGGCTAGGCAGAAAACCCTAGTGGCAGGGGCACGAAGTCTTTGATAGTTTGGTCAGATTATTTTGAGATGAGACTAGGCGCGACGAAGGATTGTAGCGGGCTCTCCAT
>JBBQSW010000035.1:0-15305 GCA_038213575.1 Chitinophagales bacterium
CATTGGCCCTTATTTTATTGGCTTTGGGGGACCCGGACTTCCTGGAAGCTTTATCTTCACTTTTTCGACGCCGGTTGCCGGTGTAACTTTGGACTTTACGGCATTTGACAATCACAGTAATCCCCCTAATTTTGGCGCTTATGAAATTGTAACGCTGGAAATTAACGGAGCGCCCTATCCCTTCCCGAATGCCGGCTCGCCGGGCGGTTGTCTTGGCCCGGTAGTCGTCAATGCATCGGGCGGTTTGGAGGCCTCACCTCCACCTGATATAGGCGTCGGATCTTGTGTAGACCTCAATATTTCTACTCAAATCACCACGATCAAGATTACAAATACGGCCTATGTTGGGAATACCGGAGGGGTTATGTTTAACATTTATTTTTGCTGCGACCCCTGTGTAACCAAGGCTGGGTTAATCCCCTCCGCTCCGCTCAGCCTTTGTTCGGGTGATATTGCCACCGTGCCGCCTGCCGCTCCAAATATTCTCCCAGCAGGCACGATGTTGGAGTATATCCTTTTTTCAGATCCGAGCGATACGCTTGGCAGCATCCTTTTGATCAGCAACACGCCTACTTTTTCTTTCGACCCGGCTGTGATGCAGGAAGGTGTCACCTATTACATAGCTGCCATTGCAGGTAACGACCTCAACGGTCATGTAGATTTGAACGATAAATGCCTGGACATCTCCGATAATGCCATTCCGGTAATCTGGTGGCCAAGGCCGACGGTCGCTTTTTCTATAGACAACCCGGATCTGTGCAAAGGTAATTGTGTTGATGTGCAAGTTGAACTCACTGGTGAACCACCGTTCACATTGGCCTACAACAACCCTTTTACAGGCCAGACTATAAAGACCTTTTTTGGTCAGGCAGGTATAATACAGATCTGTATCCCGTCAATTGCAACACCAGGAAGCCATAACATTGAAGCCATAAAACTGACGGATAAACAATGTGTTTGTGAGTGATTTTTGAGATATCAATTAAGATTCTTTGCCAAATCGTTTTACTCAATTCATTCAAACTGATGTGTAACCTTCTATTTCCATTCCGAAGAGTCGCCTTTTTAAAAATTAGTATCTTGGTCTTGGGAATGCTCCTGATAACCAATTTAGCGCACGGACAATGTACGAATAGAATTACTGCACAGTCCGGCACACAACAGTTTTCGTGCTCGGATGTCACGGTGACATCCGATGGCGATGTATTTTATTTCTATTCTTGCACTAATGGCCCTTATCATTTAGGCTCAGGGGGGCTGGCTTTTGCAAGCTATACGTTCACGTTTTCACATCCAGTTGCCGGCGTAATTTTGGACTTTGATACATTCAACTATAATAATATTAATGGCCCTCCTGGATCGCATGAAGTTGTAACCCTCGAAATTAATGGTGCCCCCTTTGCTTTCCCAGATGCTGGTCTACCAAGTTCCTGCAGCAGCACACAAGCTGTGGTTAACCCCTCGGGGGGCCTTCAAGCCCCAGTTTGTCCGGTAGGCGATATTAATTGGGCATCATGTGAAGACATCTCTATTCAAACACCGATTAGTACTATAACCGTTACAGCTAACATTTTAAATGGGCCGGGCGCCGGAGGGGTTAATTTTGCGATTTATTTTTGCTGCGAGCCATGTGTAGCCCGGGCAGGTTTGATTCCATCCAGCCCGTTCAGCCTTTGTCAGGACGCCATCGCCACGGTGCCACCGGCCGCGCCAAATGTCCTGCCACCGGGCACGCTTTTGCAGTATATCCTTTTTTCAGACCTGAGCGATACGCTTGGCAGCATCCTTTCGATCAGCAACACGCCTGGTTTTTCTTTCGACCCGGCTACGATGCAGACAGGCGTCACTTATTACATCGCGGCCATTGCAGGTAAGGACCTCAACGGCCAGGTTGATTTAAACGATAGATGTCTGGATATCTCCGATAATGCCATTCAGGTGACCTGGTGGCCCAAGCCCACGGTCGTTTTTTCTATAGACAACCCGGATGTGTGCAAAGGTGACTGTATTGATTTTCGTGTTGAATTCACCGGTAAACCACTTTTTACATTGACCTATAACAACCCTTTCACCGGTCAAATAACAAAGACTTTTTTGAGTCATGTCGGAATAATACAGCTCTGTATCCCGTTGAATGCGCCAGCTGGCAGTTTGAATATTGAGAGCATAAAACTGACCGATGAATACTGTGTTTGTGAGTGATTTTCGGGATTCCAATGGGGATTGCTCGCCCAAATCGTTTTATTCAATCCATTCAAAATGAGACAAACCCTACTGTTTTCTTTTCGAAAAATTGCTTTTTTAAAGCTAATAATGTTGCTTTTCGGAATGCTCCTGATAACCAGGGTAGCGCACGGACAATGCCCAAATAGAGTCACTTTTATACATCCAGGTACTCAAAACTTTGATTGCACGGATGTGACCATAACTACTGATGGCAATGTACTCTTTGGGTATGGATGTAACAATTTCGGGCCCTATTTTATTGGCAATACGACCGAAAGTAGTGTCACTTTTAGTTTTTCCAAAGCGGTGAGCGCAATTGCCCTGGATATAGAGGGGTTTGACAACCGCGAGCTTATAGGTGAGGGGCATGAGGAAGTAACCATTGAAATCAACGGCGCGCCCTATCCTTTCCCAAATGCAGGTTCGCCCGGTTTCTGCCCGCCTCCACATGCCATTGTTACCCCAGGTGGCAATCTCATGGCTCCTGGTTGTAATTTACCACCAAGCTGTCGAGCCTCATGTAGGGATGTAACCATATACGAGAACATCAAAACCATTACCGTAAAAGATATTCTGATTGGCCCCTATATGCAAGCAGGGGTAATTTTCTCTCTCTATTTTTGTTGTAGCACCTGTTTGGTAGATGCTGGAGAAATAAATGCTGCCCCGATTTTCCTTTGTCCGGAAGGTGTGGCCACCGTCTCCCCGGCTATTGAAACTTGTGTGCCACAGGGCTATCTTTTGCAGTATGCCCTTTATTCTGATCCTAGTGATCCGCTTGGCAGTATTATTTTAATCCGGGATACCGCCAGTTTTTCGTTCGATCCGCTTACCATGCAGCCCAACACCACCTATTATATCGCGGCAGTTGCAGGTTTTGAGCTCAATGGCAATGTGGACCTGAATATTGCCTGCCTTGATTTTTCCAATGCTATTGAAGTGGTCTGGTGGCCTTTACCTGCGGTTGTTTTTTCTATAGACAACCCGGATGTGTGTAAGGGTGACTGTGTTGATGTGCATGTTGAATTCTCTGGTGAGCCCCCTTTTACCTTGGCCTACACCAGCACTTACACCGGTCAAATATTAAGAACCTTTTATGACCTCACCGGGATAATACAGCTCTGTATCCCGTCGAATGCACCACCTGGAAGTTTGAACATTCAAGCCATAAAATTAGCAGATAAACACTGTGTTTGTGAGTGATTTGCTCCTGCTGTTTCAGTCAAACAGGTGACACCTCCTGCCGGAGATGTCACCTGTTTGACTGAAACATTCACAATGCCGCACAGGTCAGTGCAATTTAGAGTACCTTTGCGCCCGTTTTTATGAAGTGATGAACAATTGGGCGATAAAGTGATTTTATCCTCGCCCGACTGTACTCGCCCCATCGCTTCATCACATTACGACTTCAGCACTTCATGAAAAATATCCGCAATTTCTGCATCATTGCTCACATTGACCACGGGAAAAGCACCCTTGCCGACCGCCTGTTGGAATATACCAACACCATCAGCAAGCGAGATATGCAAGACCAGGCGCTTGAAAATATGGACCTCGAGCGCGAGCGCGGCATCACGATCAAGAGCCACGCCATTCAGATGAAGTATGTGCATCCGGCCAATGGCATAGAATACATTTTCAACCTGATTGATACGCCCGGTCACGTGGATTTTTCCTACGAGGTGAGCCGTTCCATCGCTGCTTGCGAGGGTGCACTTTTGCTTGTAGATGCCTCGCAAGGAATTCAGGCTCAAACGATTAGCAACTTGTATCTGGCAGTTGATCACAACTTGGAAATCATCCCAATTGTGAATAAAGTGGATATGGAAAGTGCAAATGTCGAGGAAGCACAAGACCAGATAATGGATCTGATAGGATGCAAGCGGGAAGACATTATTTCCGCTTCGGGCCGAACAGGCATCGGAATTCCAGAAATTTTGGCCGCTGTTGTAGACCGTGTGCCAGTACCCAATGGCGACCCCGATGCACCGCTTCAGACCATGATTTTCGACTCGGTGTTCAACTCCTACCGAGGCATCGTTGCCTACGTCCGTGTGATGAATGGTTCGATGAAAAAAGGAGACAAAATCAAGTTTTTCAATACCGGGAAAGAAGTAGTGGCCGAAGAAGTGGGTGTGCTGCGCATGGGCCAATTTGAAGCAACTGAAATAAGCACGGGCGATGTAGGCTACGTCATTACAGGCATCAAAGTAAGTAAGGAGATCAAAGTGGGGGATACGATTACCCACGTTGCAAGGCCCTGTACTGAAGGCGTAAAAGGTTTTGAAGAGGTAAAGCCCATGGTTTTTGCCGGCGTGTATCCACTGGACAATGATGATTTTGAGGATTTGCGCGACGCCCTGGAAAAACTGCAACTCAACGACGCCTCCTTGGTGTGGGAACCTGAAACCTCTACTGCCCTTGGCTTTGGTTTCCGTTGCGGATTCTTAGGCATGTTGCACATGGAAATTGTGCAGGAACGCCTTTATCGTGAGTTTGATCAGGATATTATCACGACCGTGCCAAACGTACCCTACAGGGCCACGGACATGAAGGGGAATCAATTCACGGTACACCAGCCCACCGAACTCCCAGAGCCCAACCATTTACAAAGTGTTCAGGAGCCTTACATCTATGCCCAGGTAATTACCAAGCCCGAATACATCGGCAATATCATGACGCTTTGCCTCGAAAAACGGGGCATCCTGATTAAGCAACATTACCTCACGCCTACGCGCTTGGAAATCATTTTCCACCTGCCGTTGGCCGAAATTGTATTCGACTTTTACGACAAATTAAAATCCATTACCCGGGGCTATGCCTCCTTCGACTACCATATTCTCGACTACCGCGATACGGATTTGGTGAAACTGGACATTAAGCTCAACAACGAGCCGGTAGATGCGCTCTCGGCGCTCTTTCACCGCTCCAAAGCGGAGTACATGGGCCGCAGGATGTGCGCAAAACTCAAAGATCTACTGCCCCGTAAGCAATTTCAAATCGCCATCCAAGCCGCTATCGGCCAAAAAGTGATCGCCCGCGAAACCATTTCGGCCTTGCGCAAAGACGTAACGGCCAAGTGCTACGGTGGCGACATCTCCCGGAAACGCAAACTCCTGGAAAAACAAAAAGAAGGCAAAAAACGCATGAAACAGTTTGGAGATGTGGAAGTGCCGCAGGAGGCGTTTTTGAAGGTGTTGAAGTTGAATGATTAAGGTTGTAAGTTTGCAACCTAAAACCCGTCCCCATGATCACACCGGCCGAGCTCACCGAACTTCAGCGCTCGCTGCGCGACCTCCTGCCTGACCCCGACAAAGGGGTTTTCGCCGTGTTGGCTGCACTGAAAAAAGCCCTCCCTGAGCAGACGGAGAATTACAACGCCGTTTTCCAACTCGAAACCCGCCTGAATGCCGTCAACAAAGACCGCATCCGGGGCATTCTTTCGCAGGAAGACCTGGACCTGGCCTACAACCGCATCACCGCCGACCTATTGGATCTGATTGACGACCTGCGATTGGAAGATTTTGACCCAAAAACCGCCGACAGCAGTGAGGAGGACAAATCAGGGAGCATCCTGTACCGCATCCCGCGCACGATGGAAGTGGAAGAAGAGTACAAATGCGTCGTTCGCCTAGCCTACGATGTGGACACGGTGGTGCGGAATATCGAACTCACGAAAGACACGGTGGTGAAAGAATTGCGCGTGTCGGAAGTGATGGAAGTGGAACTGCTCGACCCCAATGAAACGCCCAGTTTCAGTATCCGGAAACTCAATTCGGTGGAGCAGTTTTTGGAAAAAAGCGACTACACCGAGTGGATTTTCTTCGTGAAACCCCTCGTCATCGGCAACTTGCCGCTGATGCTGAAAGTCTCCGTTAAGGAACTCATCAACGACAAAGAACGCATCAAAGAGATCGTGCTCGAAGAGATCATCAACGTGATCGCAGAGCCTGCGCCCGACGAAGAGAGCACCACTTTCCAGAGTTCCGGCTATGCCTTTTCGTACAGCGCCCTTCCTTTGGCCGCCAGTTCTAATCGCCCCTCCAAGCAAAAATATATTTTGCCCGTAGTGCTGGCTTTGGTAATCGTTACCGGAATTTTGGCAGCAGGGGGAATGCTGCTGGGCTTGATACCTACCCCTTCTTGGCTTGGTGGTAAAAAACCGGGCGACGACGACCGGGCTTTTTGGCAAAAATCCGTCCAAACGCACACCCGTGGAAGTTTTGAAATCTATCTGCTCGCGTATCCCGATGGCTTGTTCATTGAAGAAGCACGATTCAAGATTGACAGTTTGAAAAATCTGGAATACCTGCCAAAGGTGAACGAAGAAGAAGCAGAGCCCCCTTCCATTTATGAAACTTTGGAAGACACGGTACAGGTTGAAGTGCCTATTGAAGAATCGGATTCTGAACCCCAAAAGAAAGAAATCAAGAAGGATTCGGGAAAGAAAAAGCCCCCTGTAAAAACAAAACCAAAGCCAGCGGCACCCAAAACTCAAGTGCCAGCAACCAAGGTGAACCCACCTGCGCCAGCCACAAACCCACAACCTGCCACGCCTGCGCCCGAACCAGACAAACCTGGTAAAAAACGCAAATCTGGCTTCGAGATGATCGTCGTACCCAGTGGCAAGTTGCCTATTGAAAAAGGCGACTGCCCAGATGGCGAGCGTGTAAAAATCCAAACATTCAAGCTAGGCAAGTACGAAATCACACAAGCCGACTGGTGGAATATCATGGGCCGCGACCCATCGTTTCACTCCAATTGCCCAGAGTGCCCTGTAGAAAAGGTATCTTGGGATGATGTGCAAGACTTCATACAAAAAGCCTCTCAGAAGAACAATAAGCGCTACCGATTGCCGTACGAGGCCGAATGGGAATGGGCTGCACGTGGCGGGCCACAAAGCAAAGGATTCAAATATGCTGGCAACAACGACCCCAATAACGTAGCTTGGTTCAACATAATTCAGGAAAAAACCCACGAAGTCGGCACTAAAAGCCCCAACGAACTCGGTATTTTCGACATGAGCGGCAACGTATGGGAATGGTGTCTTGCCCCCTACCCTCCTTACCTGAACTGCCCCGCTTCAAGCAGCGAGAAAAAAGCCCTGCGTGGAGGTTCTTGGGCCGATAACCGTGGTGATGTAAAAATCACCTCGCGTCGCCGTGAAAAGTCTAAAAACACGGATCGGCGGAGTGGGCTCCGGTTGGTAGAAGAATAGATGTTGGGATAGTACGATGGCCCAATATCTATTTTGCCAGCCAATAGTAGGTGGCCGTAGCATAAATAGCCTGGTTGCTAAGGGTCCCCTTTTCGGCTGGTGCATTATCAGGTTTGGCGTTGTTTGCCTTCATTTTGGCAATACCCTGATCAAAAGCAAGGCTTAAACGTATCCGTTTGAAACCATAACCGAATTCGCCCCTTACTCCATAATCGAATCTTTGCAGGTTTGAAACTTGCTCGTCATTCCCAAATTTTATATTGCCCTTCGTCAATTGCAGCGTCCGGTTATCATCGAAGGTTTTATTTTCCCATGTTCCAGCAATGGCCCATCCTGCATATCCCCCTGCCCCGAAAAAGAATTTGCCTAGCCTATAATGGACGGTTATCGGAATTTGAAGGTAAAGGATATTGAAACGATAATCGTTGATCTCCTTTTCCTTGGCATAGCCTGAAGGTACTGTAAAATGCGAAAATTTCATGCTTGCCTGAATACCAGAAGAAAGGAAAAAGGCATTGGGCAGATCGTATTCCAGCAGACCAGAGAGCATATAAGTTGGCCGATACTCCCCGTTGACGGTATTTCTTGGGCCATCGAAAACTTGAAAAAAATCTGGCGAACTTACCTGGCTTTGTGATTTATAGTCAAATTTTGCCACACCCGCGCCCGCTTTGATGCCCACACGAAGTCTTTGGGCACTCGAATGGATGGCGAAGGACAGCCAAAAGGTTATGGCGAGAAAGGCGAATAAAGTCTTTTTCATTGGAAAATACGTTTTAAAAGGGTGAAACATTGGGCGAATGTATCGGATATCCAAGGTTTGGGGGAATTTCTTTTCGGAACAAAGGCGGAACTTCTGGAAAAACAAAAAGCGGGCAAAAAGCGGATGAAGCAGTCTGGCGATGTGGACATGCAGCAGGAGGCGTTTTTGAGGGTGTTTAAGTTGATTGATTAAAGATAAAACAAGGCATTTTCATTTTCTACCCAAATTTAGGCATACTTTTTGGCAAGTCGCATAATACTAGATTGACTTCATCACCTAATCTCCAAACTTTAATCCGCCTTCGCCCTATGCCATGCACCTTGATCTTGACAACGCACCTTTCCATCGGGCCTTCGACTTGATTGCAAACACTTCTGAAAGTGTTTTTTTGACTGGTCGAGCAGGCACAGGTAAGACAACCTTCTTGAAATACTTGCGGGAGAATTGTTCCAAACAGATGGTAATCGTGGCACCAACTGGTGTGGCGGCTATCAATGCCGGTGGCGTAACTATTAATTCTTTTTTTCAAATCAAACCAGGGTTTCACGAGCCAACAGCAGAACCTAGATATGATTTTAATCAAACCAAACGAAAGGTATTAGAAGAATGCGAATTGTTGATCATTGATGAAGTCTCTATGGTTAGGAGTGATTTGCTAGAAATGGTGGATAAAACTTGTCGTGTGTTTGGGAAAAAAAATATATCCTTTGGCGGAAAGCAAGTATTGTTTATAGGAGACCCTTTTCAGCTTCCTCCTATTGTAGACAATGCCGTTAAAAATGTCTTTTTCCGTTTTTACCAAAACCCATTTTTCTTTGGAAGCAGTGTCTTTTGGAACACAAAACCTATTCCCATCGAACTCAAAAAAATCTACCGCCAAAGTGAGCAGACCTTTATTGAATTACTAAATCAAGTGCGGACAAACAATATGACAGAAGTAGATTTGAAATTATTGAATGATAAGGTAGCAAATGGAGATTTTGACTTTGTTCAAGAAAGGTACCTCTATTTAGCGACACACAAAGATCAAGTTAATGCAAAAAATCAAAGGGAGTTAGACCGTTTGGTTGGTCAAAAAAAGCTTTTCAAAGGTATATTGACTGGCAATTTTAAAGAAGCAGACTTTCCTACAGATTTAGATTTGTTTTTAAAAGATGGCGCTCAAGTCATGTTTGTTAAAAATGATACAGGGGATAATCGTCGTTATTACAATGGCAAAATAGGTGTGGTTCAAAAAAGTGGAAATGAGTCGATCATAGTGGAATTCCCTAATGGTGAAACAACGACTGTCGAAAGAGCCACTTGGGAAAAGGTACGTTATGAATGGGATGAGATTAATAAAAAAGTAGTAGAAAAAACAGATGGAACATTCATTCAATTCCCCCTTAAGTTGGCTTGGGCAATTACAGTACATAAAAGCCAAGGATTATCGCTCGAACGAGTATTCGCAGATGTTAGTGAAGCATGGGATTCGGGCCAAGTGTATGTGGCGCTCAGTCGCTGTACCACTTTTGAGGGCTTAAAATTGGCTAGCCCTATCAGCCAAGGAGCGATAAGGGTCGCTCCCGAAGTTGAAGAGTTCTACAAATGGGTGACAGCAGAAACCGATGCACAAGAAAAACCTCCAGTTATAGAATTATTTGTAGCGGATACTTACGAACTCACGGAAAGGCATCCTATCCGCCTCGCTTGGGATATTGTTGGCGCCGAAAAAGTTGTAATCGTAGATATAGGGGAGCAGCCAGCAAAAGGTTCGATATTAGTTTCCATCAGGAAATCAACGACCTATATCATCACCGCTTACAACAGGTACGGGGTCCATTCTTCCGAATCCATTTCTATTAAAGCAATAGATGTTCCACCCGTAATCCGCTACTTCACTTCTGACAAAGCAATTCTCAATGACGAACAACCCGCACATTTACAATGGGAGGTTGAGGGAGCGGAAGAAGTATACATACAGCCCAGCAATATGCGTCAAGTACCTGCATCAGGGTCTTTTGATGGTCACCACCTTCAAGATACAATTTACACGCTTCGAGCCGTGAGCTACTTCGGCGCAGAAACCATCCAGCAAATTTCCATAGGTGTAAGCAAAGAGCCTCCTGTCATTCATTATTTCAATTCTGAGCGAGAATTTACACTGGCTGACATGGGCTTATCTCTTTCTTGGGATGTTGAAGGCGCTAAACAGGTGATGATTTCACCTCTTTGGAACACAGTTCAAAGCTTTAAAGGCTATCGAGATGTGATCATCAAAGAGGACACAATCTTCAAATTGACCGCTACTACTCTGTTTGGAATCGTAGCGGAGAAAGAAATTAAAGTACGCATCATACCTGTTCCCTTGATCGAATGTTTGTTAGTGCCGACACTCAGCATTGGCACCCAACTTTCCGTAAAAATTGAACGCCCTCCTCTACTCCATTTTACTCAACCTCCGGGAAGCCCGGCGACTCCTCTTGTAAAATTGGATACAACCCAATTTGTGAAACCTAAAATTAATATACCGCCTAGACCTAGCATTTGGCGGATACCAGAGTTCTCATCGGCCTTCGAACAACTCAAATCAACAATTAGTGATTTTATAAAAAACAAGAAATCCTAAAAAATCAATCGATCATGAAAAAAATACAACGTTTTCTTTGGTGGTGTTCGGGAGTAAATGCTCAGATTTTGGAGCAATACCCAATTGAGTGGGGCAAATATTTTGGCATTGGCGGCACAATTATTTTCACTGCTTTGATGGCGAGTTTTGCCGGAGGCTACGCTTTCCTTACTGCGTTTAAAGACCCTTGGCTGGCTTCTGCGTTTGGTCTTTTTTGGGGTGCTCTCATTTTCAACCTAGACCGTTATATCGTTTCCAGCATCGGCAAGGGCGATGGCACTTCCAAAATTACTCGCGACGAGTTTATGAACTCGTTGCCTCGATTGGTGCTGGCAGTTTTGATAGGATTCGTAATCGCCACCCCGCTTGAATTGAAAGTTTTTGAGAGAGAAATAGACAATGAAATCCAAGTAATCATCAATGAAAAAAGGCAGAAAATGATAGGAGGGCTAAACGACATGAGAAAGAATATTCAAGATTTAAAAGACGATATTGCTGAGAAAAGAAATCAAGAAGATACTTTTGGAAAAGTAATTGAAAAAGGGGACGACCCCCGAATTAAAATTTCTAATCAAGAAATTTCCAATTTGTCAATCCAGGAAGGGAGAATCACAAAAGAATTATCATCTGTACAAGCTAACCTGAATAAAATTGCTTCTGATGTGGTTATTCTGAATAGTCAACCTGGTAGTGGAGAAAAAGTTAGGGCTTTATATCAACGTCGTCTCACTCTAGACGGCAAAAAAAATTTATTGGGGAAACAGCTTCAGCAAATTCAATCTAAAATCAGTAAAGAACGGATCGAAATATCAAAAATTCAGAGTGGGCTTGGAAAAGACTACGGTGTACTCAAAGAACAAAATGGAAATGCTGTTGAAACGCTTAATAGACAAATAAAAGAGCTAGATAGCTTATATCAACAAAAGGTTAAAGAGTACAGCAATATTTCAATTAAATACAACGGATTCATGGCCCAACTTGAAGGCCTCGACCGCCTTTGTGTTCAGTCCGATACAATATTTGGATATGCTTTGCCTTCTACCACAGTTAGCGATACATCTTCCTTAAATAGTTCGCTCGAAATGCGTCCAACCCCATATATAAAGCACATTAACCAACACAAAACCGTAGTCTTCTATGCCAAATGGATGCTTACACTTCTTTTGATTGCTATCGAAATAACACCCATTCTTTTTAAGATGATGGCCGAGTCTGGTCCATATGATGATCGTGTAGAGGAAATACGATATGAAAGCGAAGTAAAGAAAAAGAAGTTTATCTCTGATGTCAATCAACAAATCAACACTGAGTTGCAACTTGGTCAAAGTCTAACCGAACAAAAACTCAAATCTGAATTAGAGGCTAACCAAGCACTGCTAAGCGCTATTGCAAACGCTCAATCAGATATAATAATGGAAGCCATTGAACAATGGAAGAAGAAACAAATGGAAAGAGCCCAATCCAACCCGGAAGAATTTGTAAGTACAAATAATAGTGTCCCAAGAAGCGTTTTTGAAGTCGAATAATAGATTGCCATACAACAACAAAGAACCCAAACAGGCGATCCCGCACGATGAGAGGTCGCCTGTTTTGTTTGACCCGTTGAGGTTGTTATTTCATCGGTACTAACTCCAAAATTTGGAATGAATCGCGATTTTACATGCAATAAAAACAAATACCTTGTCCCTATTATTCAATTGAACGGGTGCAACCGCTGTCTGCACTTTTGTCCCATCCCCAAAGTCCTCCACCGCAATAAGTTTAACATCCTAAAACATGACAGCCACTTTTTCAGATGCCACCGTCGAGCGATTGATTCGGATCAGCAAGGAAAAACCTTTGCTGCCCGAAACCTAAATCCCCTGGCATGAGCCGATTCTTGAACATGAAAGATTTATGCCTGAGCAGCTCATCTCGCTGCAAGGCCACCCACTCTGAGAAACCCTTTCTAGTGGCAGGGCCTTTCTTCAAAATTGGCCCCAAACTCTTTTTAGGCAGCCCCAAAAAGTGTGCGACCATTGAGTTACAGTATTTTCAATTCGGAGAACACAATGGAGTTACATTTCATGGTTTAGCATTGGGTACTGGCCTTGCGAATATGAGTAATAATGGGTTCTTTTTCCATCCTAAAATTGGGTATCAATATTCTTCCAGTAAGGAAAAAACTAAATATCCAGCCCCCTCCTTGAGCAATTGGGAGATTGCGTTGGGCCTTGGCTATTCCTTTTGACTACGCCAGATAGATTTGTAGGATGGTCAATAAAAAGGAAGTGCGCCCAGATCCTGCCAACGCCTGACTTTTGCCTGTGTACGATCTTGTTGTTGGTCACCCGCGTAGACCAGAAAGCAGTTTTCAGCAGCGGTTTGAGAGACCTTTTGAAATTGCTCCAGGTTCTTGAAAAAATCAGGTCGTATTGTGTCGGCCGATTTGATTTCTATGGGGTAAATGCCCGTACCCGTTTCAACGATCAAGTCAATTTCATAACCAGAACTTTCGGCCCAAAAATATAAGTTGGGTCTCAACCCGCGGTTGAGGTGGTTTTTCAGCACTTCGTTAACGACGAAATTCTCAAATAAAGCCCCGCGTGCAAAATGAAGATCTAGCTCGGACGAGGAGCGAAGACGCAACAGGGAACAGGCCAGTCCGGTATCGTAAAAATAGAGTTTTGGGGTCTTGGTCAAGCGTTTGTTGAAGTTTCGATGATAAGGCTGGAGGAGATAAGCGATAAAGCCTGTTTGCAACACGGACATCCAGCGGTTGATCGTGGGGATAGAAACCCCCGTTTCATTGGCTAGCGCCGTTTGGTTAAACATTTGGCCGACGCGACCGGCGCAAAGCCCTAGAAATTTTTCAAATAAAGCCAAGTCGCCTATCGCTTGTACCTGACGCACATCTCGCTCAACGTATGATTGGATATAGGAAGGATAAAAAATATCAGGGCTTGTTTGTTGGCTGTAAATACGAGGGTAAAGTCCTTGAAAAATATAGTCGTACAGGTTTCCATTACCATAAGGGCTACCCGTCAATTCTTCTATAGAAAAAGGCAATAGGTTAAAGACGGCCACCCTCCCGGCGAGACTCTGTGTGATTTTTTCCATTAACAGAAAATTCTGTGAGCCGGAGAGAATAATCTCGCCATTGCGCTGGCTTTCGTCAACATGGACTTGTACCCAGGAAAACAACTCAGGGATGTATTGCGCCTCGTCAATGATGAGGCCGCGACCGTTTCCTTGATTCAGGAATTGTACAGGGTTAAAACGGGCAAAGTCGCGGGTAAGTGGGTTTTCCAAATTAGCGTATTGGTAATCCGGGAATACCTGTTGCGCCAGCGTTGTTTTCCCTGATTGGCGCGGGCCAGTAATACTGACTACAGGCATAGTTTTGGCACTTTGGCGAATTTTTTCGCCTAATTTCCTGATTATAAACATGATATTTGCAATAATATATCAAAGGCCACACTCAAAATAATTGCAAATATAACATTCAATATTAGATTTGCAAATTTTAGTACCGATGAAATAACGACCAATCAACCCAAAGCGCCTCAAGTGCGTGAGCCTTTTGGCCTCGATTGGATCCTCGAAGCCGTGTCACATCCACCAAAAAAGATCGCGCCTTAGAAGGAAGTTTAGAAAAGCATACTTTTGCCAATCTGAACCTGAAACATGACCCAGCTCACACCTACCTTCGTACTAGTCGTCCTTTTCCTTTACTTCGCCATGCTTGTAGGCGTTGCATGGTTCACAGGGCGCAACAACAGCAACGAAGGCTTTTTCCTTGCCAACCGAAAAGTACCTTGGTATGTGGTCGCTTACGCCATGATCGGCACGAGTATTAGCGGAGTCACGTTTATCAGTATCCCAGGCGCGGTGGGCGGTACGGGCCTGAACATGGCGTTTTCGTACATGCAGGTGGTTATGGGCTATCTGTTGGGCTATCTCTTTATTGCTACGGTGCTCATGCCGATGTACTACCGCTTGAACCTGACGAGTATTTATGGGTATTTGGAACAGCGTTTTGGCTGGTGGTCGTACAAAACAGGGGCGGGGTTCTTTTTGCTTTCGCGCACCTTGGGTTCAGCAGCGCGGATGTTCCTGGCAGCCAGTGTTTTGCAGTTGTTTGTGTTTGGCCCGATGGGGGTTCCTTTTGCCGTCACCGTCGTGTTGATGCTGGCTTTGATTTACGGATACACGTTCAAAGGCGGGTTGAAAACTATCATTTGGACGGATTCAATCATGACCACTTTTTTCCTGGCGGCCTTGGTTTTTACGGTTTGGACCATCGGAAAATCGCTGAATCTTGGAGGACTCGATATAATTTCCAATGTGATGGACAGCCGCTACGGACAGATATTTTTCTTCGATAATTTCCTGAGCGATCCCAACCACTTTGTAAAGCAATTTGTGAGCGGGGCACTCATAGCAATTGCCATGACTGGGCTTGACCAGGATTTGATGCAGAAAAATCTCGCCTGCAAAAATATCCGAGA
>JBBQSW010000036.1:0-14954 GCA_038213575.1 Chitinophagales bacterium
CACTTTTTATCGCCATCCTTATCCTCCGTTCCTGCGGCAAATAGTTGTTCAAACGATTGGGTAGAATTTTCAACCAACCCAAATTCAGCCCTTCAAAACGTGCCAGTGTCCAACCCAATGGTGCTCCATTCGGCGGATCAAAGGTTTCTCTTTTCAAAAACAACAAAGCTTGTTCACGGCTCAAATCCACGGTGGGCAAATTGGGCGACGCCCACTGACTCAATGCCAGTGCGTGGCTCGGGACGAAATCTTTGCCTTTGAATTCGCCGATATTGACCCCAAACCATTTGGTTTTCACGAATTTATCCAATAAAAGATAATCTGGTTCAAGCACCGCAGGCAATGCCAACACTTCGCCGGAGGGTGTCAGAAAAAAACGTGCATCAGCATCGGGTGCAAGCCAGCTTGCTGCTTGTGGCGCCAGATTTTTGGACAATGGTTTTATGCTTTTGTACATCGCGGCAGGCGTATGTTTTTTGGCATTGCCTTCTTTTTTTCGGAAAACGGCCAGGAAAAACCCCTCGCCCTGCAATTTGTGCGGGTAAAACTGACAGCCAAAATCAGATTGGACAATGCCCCATTCCTCTGGAATTTCCAGCACAATGGGTTGAAGTTCAAAGGTTTTGGCCAGCCATTGGGCGTTTTCAGTATTCTCCTGAGCGTTATAAGTACAGGTACTGTACAACAAAAGGCCACCCGGTTTAAGCGTCTGTACTGCCGCAGCAAGAATGCGACGTTGGCGTGCGGCACAAACTTCGACTTGAGGCAGCGACCATTCCTTCATTGCATCGGGGTCTTTGCGGAAAAGTCCCTCGCCGCTGCAAGGCGCATCGGCGAGGACCACGTCAAACCAGTCTTCCAATTGTGCAAATTCCTCCACTTCGCCGCTTGTGACGGCTACATTCGGGTTCCCCCAGCGCTCCAAGTTTTCCCGGAGCGGACCCGTGCGTGGTCGAATGGTTTCATTGGAAACGAGCAAACTTTCGGGCGACAGCAAATCGGCCATCAAGGTGCTTTTGCCGCCAGGTGCGGCGCACAAATCTAAAACTTTCAAAGACTTGGAAAAATCCACTGTTTGACGCAATGCTTCGTAGATAAACATGGACGAAGCTTCTTGCACATAATATGCCCCGGCATGAAAAGTCGGGTCGAGCGTAAAAACGGGGCGTTCGGGGAGGTAAATGCCGTTTGGATGCCATGGAACGGCGGAGCGGGAATGTCCACCCTCCTTCGCTAAAGCCACGGCGGGTAAAATGTCCAATGACCAATGTCCAATGTCCAATGACCACCCTCCACCGTCCACCGTCCACCGTCCGCCGTCCACCGTCTTCCCGGGATTGAGTCGGATACTCACAGGTGGCGCGGTTTGGAGCGCGGCTTCGAGCAGTGGCCATTCGGCGCCAAGCAGGGCCTGCATTTGGCGAATAAAGGGAGGCGGGAGTGTTGGGTGCATTTTTTAGGTGTCTTTCGGCAGACAAGTTGGGGCAAAAGTCTGTGGAATCTCTGATATGAAAGGAAAGGTCTCTATTTTTACCGCGATAAGATTTTTAATCAAACCCGTTCTGAAAGGCATTTCCATGCAAGTAAAAGAGGCCATCTTGCTCACAATCAACCAAATAACTGATCTGCTCCGTCAAATTGAGCCGCACGAATACCGCCAGCCGCTCCCCGAATTTGACGGTAGCACCTTGGGGCAGCACTTTCGGCATATTCTCGAATTTTTTATCTGCCTGGAACGAGGTCTTCCTTCGGGTACCGTGGACTATGCTTCGAGGGAGCGCAATTTGCTTTTTGAAGATATTCCCGGTATCGCATTGGCAGCATTGGAGTCCTTCTCAAAGGACTTAGAAAGGCTGCAAACTTCCACAGAAATGGTGTTGAAGGCCGAGTTTGGCGGCGCAGATCGGCCTTGCTACCAAAGCACCGTAGGCCGCGAGCTGGCTTTTGTGTACGATCATGCCATTCACCATTTGGCGATGATAAAAATTGGGCTTCGCTGCCATTTTCCACATATTCAGATAGATAGGGATTTGGGGGTTTCGCCTTCGACGATTAAGGCCAGGAAGATGGTTGGGTGATTGGGGATTAGGCTATCCTTTATCAGATATAAATTTCCAAATGTCTTCAATTAATAAATGGTCAAATGTTTTTATGTGGTCTTTCAAGATGGCCTCGGTTGACATATTTGGGCGAATATCACAATAATATACCCCATCAAGAGGATTTAGTTTTATGGTGTATCCTTTAAAATGTCCAGGTAAAAAGGTTGAACTAATTCCATATTGATTTTCTCTTCTTGTATTTTTTCTTTGAACATCGTTCAAAAAAATGGCGATATGCGGAATAGCTGTTTCTGTCAGCCGATTATATAGAAATTTGTCAATGAAAATTTTATCAATACGATCTTTACTTGATGTTTTGACAGATCCAAGCACTTTTACAATCTCACCGTCTTTGATAATCAAGTCGTGCTGGTAGTTCATATCGAATGCTTTTTCGTTGTCAATAATCACGGGGACTTGCACTGTACCTGCAACTACACTTACTCCCATTTCCGTTAATAAAATCCTGATTAATCTTTCAAACAAATCACCGTTTATTTTTCTTGTGGCATTTGCTCGACCACCGCCTATTCCATCCAATGCAGCACCAATTGACTGTTGTAAAGTGTACGTTACTTTATTTAAGATCATTTTTTCAAGCGGAAGCTCAGGTTTTGTATCTCTTAGGTTTGGCAATAATTCTTGAAATTTTTTAACAGCAATATCGAATGTATCTGCGGAATACATAAGATTAGAATTAACAGGTCGAGTTATCTGATAGTTACCTTCCCTATCATATTGATAGAATTGATAGACATTTTCGTTTTGCGAAACGATGACGGCTTGTAAATGTTGAGAAACAAAATCAAGAAATTCTTTTGCAAAATCAATATAGTTTTGCAAAGTAATAAAGTTAGTTTTATTCAATGCCTTTTCTATCAGGAGTTGTATATTCATCGTATTGAATTTCTGCGTTTTTGGTTTTCAAAATCATATCTTATCCATTTCTCTATGGTCCAATCTTCCACTAATTGGAGACGGTTAACTGCCCATTTAAGGTATTCTGAAGATAGATCACAAGCCAGCCATTTACGTTGAAGTTGTTCTGAACACACAGGCGTAGTCCCTGAACCGCAAAATGGGTCAAGCACGATGTCCCCGACGTTTGAAGATGCCAATATTATTTTGCGCAAAAGTTCTTCGGGTTTCTGTGTTGGGTGAGGAGTTTTTTCGTGCATTCCATTGCAAGTTGTCGGCACTTCAATTATGTCTTGCGGAATTTCCAAAACATCCTTCGGTTTTGCTCCAAGCGGATTTGGTTCCCATAGATGGTTTCCATTTTTGCCGTTGCCATATTGACTTGTCAAAGCTTGTGGATGGCTTGGATACTTCAGGGTATGCTCACTATATGGAATACGAATTTCGTCAATATTGAATGTGAAATTTTTTGTCTTGCGGAAATGCAGAATACTTTCATGGCTTCGCCCCCAGTCACTTCCAAGGTTTGCTTTGTTTTTGTAATGCCAAATAATCCAACGGCAACCTTTAAAAAATTTTGTTGCAGGATGTTTTAAATCCGCAAGAATTTCAGAGAAACCACAGATGAAAAGCGTTCCAGTGGGTTTTAATACTCTTGCTGCTTGTTCAATCCATGTCATAGAAAA
The DNA here is from genome assembly GCA_038213575.1 of Chitinophagales bacterium. Classification (GTDB taxonomy): domain Bacteria; phylum Bacteroidota; class Bacteroidia; order Chitinophagales; family Saprospiraceae; genus M3007. The sequence goes on from JBBQSW010000036.1 coordinate 3,707, forward strand.
CCTGATATATTCCTCCTGACTTTCAAATGTATCCCAATCGGCTTTCTTGATGTTATAAGGCGGGTCGGCGAAAATCAAATCTACACTTTCGCTTTCTAAGCCTTTCAACCACTCAATACTATCTCCAAGCCAAAGTGAACCATTAGGATGTTCAAAAAATGGTTGAGGTAGTGGATTACTTGACTTAATCTCTATCAATTTTCCGCGATTTTCCTCCTTTCCAAAGAAATTAAACCGCTCCTTGTTTCTTGTCATTACGTTTTTCATGCTTATGAATTTTAGCTTAATGGGAAATCATAGGCAAAATTAAAATTTACCTTTATTATGTTGCAAACAAAATGTTTTTAATTTAAAAATAACCGATCTACACAAACCGCCGTAGTGAGTTCCCCATCCTCTGGAAGGACAATCCTGCTAAGTACCAATTGAAAATCCTGCCGAAAATCTCCTTTTATGACGCTGCCGATACCTTCTCCGTGAAGTCCATCCCATCGTGCAATTTCTACAAAGATATTTTTCCGAAAATCCAATTCCTTCAAGCCATACGCTTTGTATAGGCTTTCTTTGGCTGTCCAAAACAAGTGGAGCAGGACGAGGTTTTCTTCATAAGGACGATTTTCCACAAACCCCTTCTCCGATTCGTTGAGGAATTTGTGCGCAATTCGGGGCATTTTCTGTGTTAAAACCTGAATATCGCAACCGATTGATTGTTGAGGGTTTAGGGTTGAGTGTTTAGGGAGGAGGAGAGGGTTGACAATAAGCGCCCCCACATTGCCCTTAGAATGGCTGAGCGAACAGCCGAGGTTCTGGTTTTCAGGAAAAAAAGGTTTTGAAAAAGCGTCTTTGGCCAGTGGAAGGCGCTCGGGAGCATCCGTCAATTTGTGCAAAAGCCAGCGCCCGGCGAGCCACTCGAGTCGGCGGAGCGGGTATTGGTGTTGCGCTAGATCAGATTCCTCAGAAGCCGAAAGCGGCAGGTCGGCACGGAAAAATTCCTCGCTTTCGGCAATTTGCCAAAGACCGAAAGTAGCGTCTGGGAATGGGTGGGTAGTGAGGAGGAGCGGCATAAGGCGCAAATATCATAAAAAGAGCCGCGTCAGACGAATCTGATGCGGCTTGAGTGTTCAAGAAAGTGTGGCACACCTCGAAGGGGTGCCACACTTTTGTGCTGAAAGACTAATTGATTTTCACCAGCTTGATTTGCGCTTGCTGGCCATTGCTGGTGATCCTGCACCCATAGACCCCAACAGCCAGTTGACTGCTTGTTACGGGAATTTGGTGTGTTCCAGCTTCCAAAAAGTCGTTTTGATAAACGGTTTGGATATGCCGGCCAGTCAAATCCATCAGTTGAATATCCACTTTCCCAGCCGTTGGGAGATCAAAACTTACCGTGAAGTTCTGGTCAAACGGGTTGGGGAACGCGAAAGCTTTCAAGGGTGAGTCAGCGTAGGCTCGTGTTCGATCGCTCGAAGGGAGTTCGTAAAAATTCACCTTCGGGTTGCCTTTTTCGGTAATCAGGCTTTCTGGACGGGTTGCTGTACAAGCGTCGCAAGGCTGGATTTTTGCCTGAAAATCGCTGCCATGCTGTGCCCAAAAACCTGGTTTCAAGCGCACTTCTTCCCCGGCGTAAAATTTGGCCGATGTGGCCGGGAGCACGACTACGGGCCCCAAGGTTTCTATTTTCTCCCGGACTTTGACCACCCCACTCACAGGGTTTGTGGTCACGGTTGTGTTGGAAGGGCAGTTGATGTTGATGTCATTGTCGTTGATGTCGAAAAAGATGTTGTCCGAAGCCATAACCATGATGCGACCGTGTTCCGTGATGGCAGTAGCAGGGATGGCCACTGCTTGAGTGCCATCGTTGGGTGTATTGCTTGCCAATACGATGGAAAAATTGTTGCCACCGTCTAGGGATAGCAAGATGTCCACATTAGCGCAATTGATGGGTGCTGCGGTGGTGTTCGCCACGTTCCAATTGATGGTGGTATTGTCCTCCGCGAAAAGGCAATTGGCGTCCACACCAGTGCTGGTGACGGTGAACGGACCGGCGGAGCCGATTACCGTTATCGCCATGTCGTCTTCTTCCGTACAGCCGCCGCCGGCCCCAAATCTCTGGCCGTGACGCGGAAATTCAGCGTGCGCGAAACACTGGGCAATACCTCCCAAGTGGTAGACAATGCGCTGTTCAGGATGGCGGGAAGCATTGGGAAGAACCTCGTGGGCGATGTGGTGGGGTAAAAGGATCTGAATACCGGCCCGCCCGTTGCTGTGGATGCAGGAGGGTGTGAAATCAGTTGATTGTCCATTTGCTCCCAGCAATACCGAAGCGTGCTGCCGTCGGGGTCGCTGCCGCTCGCCGTCAGTTTGAACGGGGTGCTGGCGGGGATGGTAAAGTTTGCCCCAGCATTTACAGTGGGCAGGCTGTTTGCTACCGGAAAAGTGGTCCCGCAAGTACTCCCCGATCCTGATTGGACGTAGGTCACAATCTCTTGAAGGCTGAAAGCATGGAAATAATCGTCGCTATTGGGTTGTAAATCTACCCCACTGCAGATGCCAGCGTAGGCTAGGATCGTGCTGCCGCTTCCAGGCTCAAATGCCGCGGCAGCTGTAAGATTGCCTGCGCAACTCCCATTTGCGTTGTCGTTGAACGTGTGCTTGGCATTGAACTGGTGGCCCATCTCATGTGCCACAAAGTCAATATCGAACGGATCGCCGACGGGGTTGCCAGAGCCTGTCACACCCCTTGCTTTTGAGCCGGTGCAAGGGCCGGGGCCAGCAAGACCACTACTGCCTACAGTGATCCTATCAAATACGTGCCCGATATCATAGTTGGCAGGCAGTATTACAGCGTCCACATTTGTCTGATTTTCGTTGATCATGGTATTGGCATTGCCGTTTGTGTACGGGTCTGTTGCACCATTTGTGTACATGATAAGGGTGTTGTTGGCAATGATGTTCATGCGAACAGAGCAATCCCGTTCATATACTCCGTTCACGCGGTTCATCGTGGTGTTCATGGCCGCCAGAGCGAGGGCAATCGTGCCGCCGTGGAAAAACGTGTACTCTCCCGTACAAGCCAAGGCCAAACGGTACTCGCGACGAGTGCCACAGGTACCAACCTGTTCTTTCCCGACAAAATCGTTGGGGTGCTGCTCGAACGAATGCCCCTCGGTCAAACATTGCCAAGTTTCAGACCGCCTCGAGTCTTTTTTGAAATAACTCTTGTGGTAGCGGTTGTCGCCCACAGTCACTGGCGAAAGGTAGATGCTGCCCCGATTGCCGGTCAAGATTTGCGCGTTGAAACCGTGCGGCGAGAGGTCCATCCGAATGGTCGTCGCTGGGTCATTCAGGCTTCGGCCAGCGAAGGTCTGTATCTCCGGGTATTGCCGCGCCAGATCGGGGTGCATGATGGGGTCGCTGTAGATTTCGAACCTTTCGCTGCTGCCGTCGGGCAGCGGGAGTTCGATTTCCATACGGGGTTTTTCAGCCAGATTTCTTGAAAAATTGACGGGGACTTTTGACAACATCGCGGTCAGCTGTTCCACGTCCAATTCTAAAAGACGGAATTTTTCAGGAAGCTGTACGTCCTCCTGACCTCGTTTTGGCAGGCTAAGTTCTTGAATATCTTTCCATGGCCCGGTCACCTGCTGTTTGTCCGCACTAGGGTTTTGTGCCCACAATGCGCCGAACAAACAACAAAACAGTGCCATTGGGGCAAATGCTTTATTTTTCATTTTATTCGCTTTTTAGATTTTGGTTGAGGTGTATGGTGAATTTTCTTGCGGTTGGTTGATTACCGCTTCTCCAGTTGGTCAACCTTCGTCTTCAAAGCCTCGTTTTCTGTTTTCAAGGCCTGTAGCTGCTTGTTCATTTCGATCACATGCAGATAAAGTTCTTCGATTTTTTCCATCTGCGTTTTTTGCATTTCGCCTAGATTAAGGCCGTTTTCTGCTATTTCTTTTGCAGAAGACACACCCGGAAGGTGTTTTTCTTTTTGAATGAAGTTTTCAACCTCAGAAAGCGGCTTAAGCTCGTAATCTGACTCGAACACATAATCCGCCCAAGGCTGAATGTCTACCACAACTTCTTCAGCAACGATGCCGCCGCCAACGGCTAATTCGAACCCTGCTGCCCCCGCGAAAATCGGGAAAGCGTTTGCCCCGATTTTCACCCGGCCATCGAAGTTGGACTCTCCTGCCACATCAAGGTCGAAAGCGGAGGGTATTTTGCCGATGCCGACATTGCCATTCAACGTAGCATTGGTGGTCACGCTCAGGCTGTTGACGGTAGCAAGCCCGCTTACATTGGCCGTTGTGCCTACCGTTAGGCTGCCATTCACGGCGGAATTGCCCGTGGTGCGGCTATCGCCGTTTACTGTAAACATATCACTTGCAACGAATGCAGGAACAGGGTTTGGCCCGGCAGGAATGCCACCAACCACTATATTGGCGCCATTGTCAAACAATTGGCTATCGCCCAATTTGCTGGAACTTGGACCAGGAGGCAGGAAGCGTGCCACCAGGTTTGGCCGACCATTGATGTCGCCGCTGGTGAGAATTTTTTCCCAGGCTGCCCAGCTGTTTGCACCCGAAGCGTCTTGTGAGCGGGTCCAGAGACCGTCATCGCCCCCAGAGAAGAGTTGGCGGTCAAGACTGCCGCCGCCCGGCGCGAGGCTGAGGATGCCGCCATTGGAGTAGGTGCTGGCAGCCAGGCCGAGTTGGGCGCGACTTTTGCGCTCAAAATAGGCTTCATCAAAGTAGGAGTTTGGCAAATCGGTCGGCTCTCCAAGGTCAAAGTGAATGCGCCCATAGAAACGGCCACTTGTGTGGGTATTGCCCAAAACGTCCAGATGATACACGGGCGACAAAATGCCAATACCTACCAGGCCATCTTCCGTGATGATTGCACGGTCATTCCCGCTGGTGCTGAAAGTCATGTCAGCGCGCAGAAGGCCAGGAGACACCTGCTTGGCCACACTGCGGATGGATGCACCGGTCATGATGCTGCCGATGGCCGTGAGTCCATTCCACTTGAGCGTGCCGATGATATTGGTTGGGGCTACCGGAGCTGGGGTAATACCGCCGCCGTTGTGGCGGTACATAATGAGTTCGGGTTTCACGCCACTGGCCTGCGCATTGGTTTTTTCGGCAAAAAGGCCCAGGAGGAATGCGAAAATTGCGAGAGAGAAAAGTTTTTTGTTCATAATGGGGAACATTTGAAAAGGAGTTAGAAAAATTTTAGTTTTAAAGAGGCACAAAGATTTCCCCAGCAAGTGTTCACGATTTGGAATCGAAATGGAATTATTTTGGAAATCCGTTGGAATTGTTGATTTTTGCAACGCCTTTTGAATTCATAACTCCTAAACCATACCCCAATTATGCAAGCAAAAGAGTTCTCCATTTTCCGTTCTTTGCTTTCCGAAGTTCACACCAAAGCCTTTGGTGAACCCATCTCCAAAATTCCGCACAGTAAAGCACACACCTTGGCATGGCTTATTGAAGAAGCCACAGGGGTGATGCTCAGTTACAAATCGCTCACCAACTATGTCAATGCAGTGCTGGATGAAAACCCAGATAAAGTGAACCCCAGTTGTATCACGCTTGCTACCCTCGCCCAATTTGCCACGGGCGAAAAAGCAGGCAAGCAGATGGCCGCACTTTGGTTCAAATACCGGGCTGTACAGCTGATGAATTGAGGGGTGAGGAGGTTCTCAAACAACCAAATCCACCGCATTTCTCCATGATAAAAATCCTGATCGCCGACGATCAACGACTTGTGATTGATGGGCTGCTGCTCATGCTGCGCGAAGTGGAGGAAATGCAATGAATTGGTGAAGCCGCCCAAGGATTTCTTCAATGGCAAATTTCATGGACACAAAAATACATGAGACGGTTGGCAGTGTGCAGTGGCAGTCCGCTCCCTGCCGACTGCCACTGCACACTACCAAACGCCTCCCACTCGATTTTTACATCCGAACCGACGTAGTGCAAATTGCCCGCGAATTGCTGGGCAAAGTGCTCGTGACCGAATTCGACGGCCAACGGACTTCCGGGCGCATCACCGAGACCGAAGCCTATCGCGCGCCCGACGATCGGGCCTGTCACGCTTTTGGCAATCGCCGCACCGCCCGCACCAAGGTCATGTTTCAGGAAGGCGGGCGGGCGTTCGTCTATCTGTGCTATGGAATTCACCACCTTTTTAATGTGGTGACCGGGCCGGAGGATGCAGCGCATGCGGTGCTGATTCGGGCCATCGAACCCGTTAATGGTCAGGAAACTATGTTTGCTCGACGCGGTATGTCAACGGCCAATACTCAAAAGTCAACAGTCCGTTTGGCCACTGGCCCCGGCGCGCTCTCCCAAGCACTCGGTTTGACCACGAGTTTCACAGGACAAAGCCTGCTCCAATCAGACTCGCCCATCTGGATTGAAGATTGGTATGAAAATATTCCAGAATGCGAAATTGCTGCCGGACCGCGCATCGGAGTGGACTATTCGGGGGAATGTGCGGCCTGGCCTTGGCGGTTCTGGGTCAAAAACTCGCCGTTCGTCAAAAAAGGAGGCAGGATGCAGGGGTAAGCGGATAGAATCATACTATTTTTAGCCGCTTAAAAATGAAACTGACTTCCTGTGAATCCGTTACTTTTGTTCGTCCCTAATTTCCAAAGCTATGGCTTGGAACACCTCCTATGGTTGGTTGCCGGTGCGGCAAGCACTATCTTTTGGATAAAGCTTGGCAAAAGGCAAACGACTGAACAGGGGGAGCGCCGTATTGGGCTGATTCAGAGTCTTATACCTGCAGGTCTTTGGGTGTTGCTTTCACTCTATATGGCTATTTTTGAAAGCCCCGTGGATTTGAACTTGGTGCTTCCGTTCCACATCAGTTATTTCATGAATCTGTTGCTGCCCATTATGTTGTGGCGGCGCTCGTATTTCCTTTTTGAAATCACCTATTACATGGTGATGGGAGGATGTATTTGGTCTCTCCTTACACCCGCATTAGAACACGGCTTCCCGCACTACCTGAACTTCCGCTTTTTCCTCGTTCACATGGGGCTGATACAGAGCATTTTGTACGCCATTTTCGTATATGGTTTCCGACCCTCTTGGCAGAGTTTCGGCCGGGCCTTTTTGTGGACCAATGTCTATTTTGTTTTCGTGCTGGGCATCAACTATTTGCTGAGTACCAACTTCATGTATCTGAGCAAAAAACCTATCAATCCTTCTTTGCTCGACCTTTTTGGAGAATGGCCTTGGTACATTATTGGCGCTGAATTTCTCTGCTTAATGATGTTTACCCTCGTGATGCTCCCCTTTGCCTTTGATGATAAGAAAGAGGAGAAATTGGCGTAGCAGCTGGTACTATAGCCAACGCAAAGTGGTTTTGAAAATTGAACGTTTGTAATCAATTAAAATCAGGGGATTTCAATCAAATCATCAAAATCACTTTAATCACAGTATAAGTATTCGGGAGGGCTCCTGTTTTTACATTCCTTGAACAGCCGTCCAAGCCCAACTCAGCACAAACGCCGCCAATTTCCACACCAGCCAAATCAGCACAATGAACAGGGCAAAAAACAACAGCCCAAGGAATGCCACGGAGCGTGTTGCATTGGGTTTTACCTTGCCATCGGCGTAATAGGCTTTCAATAAATTCACATTGCGTAGATTGGCCTTGAAACTAAAATCAAACAAATCACCCACAAACGGCACGATGCCCACTACAGCATCCACGATATAATTGAACATCATCCGAAGCATGAGCACCGGACTAGCGCCTTTTTTTACCATAGTGCGCATCAGGAAGCCAGAAACCACAAAACCAGCCATGTCGCCCACATAAGGGATGAGGCCAATTATCCCATCCAAGCCAAAGCGCCAGCTGGTGCCAGGGATGCGGAACTGATTGTCCATCAGCTTGGAAAGTGCTTCAAGACGGGCGAGTTCAGGGTCTTGGGAGAACGAAGCGTCGGTGGCTTTTTCATTCATGGGTTTTGGACGGTGGGCGGTGGACGGTGGATGGTGGACGGTAGACGGTTGGACGGTGGACGGTAGACGGTTGGACGGTGGAATGCTCTAAATTCCACCGTCCAACATCATTACTGCACCTTTAATAATTGCCCAATTTTGATATCGCTATTCGGCAAGTTATTGATTTGTTTGAGGCGATCCACGGTGAGGTCATAATCTCGTGAAAGTTTGTACAGCGTGTCGCCTTTTACTACGCGATGATATCCGCGCGGGGCAGGTTTATTGGTATCATCGGGCTGCGGATACGGATCATATTTGGGTGGCTTGGTGCTGGGAGTGGGGTCATCTTCGTAAGGAAGGTTGCCACTCGTAGCAGGTGGTTTTTGATCGGGCCGTGTGCTTGGTATGGCAGGCTTTTCGGGTTCTGGCTTCGGCTTAGTGGGCGTTGTATTGGGTGCGCCAGGTCCGATCTCAAAATCGAGTTCACCGTCTTCTACCACCGGGCTATTGTCTGGTTTGGGTTTGTTGCCAGGCCAGTCCGTAGATTTGGTGGGTGTGGAACTAGAATTTTCCTTGATTTTAATGGTGCGTTTGCTTTTGCCGCGTATGCTGATGGCTTCATTAGCCTCCGGCTCTTGCCCTCGGCGCAGTCCGTTCATTTCCAATAATTTATCTAACTTAATACCATACACCTGAGCGATGTCAAACATCGTTTGGCCTTCGCGCACGGTATGCTCGGTGGCGCGCCCATGCCATCTATCAGATTTGCATTGAATAAAAATGCGGGTATTGGTTTTGAGTTTTACCCCAGGCGGGTAGCCGCGGTCGTTGTAATCCACCACTTTTAGAGTGTTAAGACGGAAAGCGCGTGCCACGTCTTCAAGGGTTTCGCCCTCGCGGGAGGCAACCACTTTCACGTCGTTCACACGACCGATACGGCCTGTTGCCTCTGCCTTTTGGTCGGGAGCATTGGGGCCTACTGGCGTAGCGGGTTTGCCTTGTCCTCCACCTTCTGTAGGGAAACTGGTCGGCCTCGTTCCTTGCGTATCGTATTCATAAAGTTTGTAGCGCTCGATCAGGTTGATGAGTTTGTCGGCATAGTCGGGCGCTGTTGCATAGCCAGACGCCTGAAGTCCCCGCGCCCATGCTTTGTAATCGGTGCGGTCCAGGTTGAAAAGAAAACCGTAGCGCGTAGATTTGCGCGGGTCGCGCAGGAATTGGCCATGATCTACAAAACTCTCCTCCACTGATTCATAACTGCGAAAACACGATTCTATGAGGTTTCCGTCGCTATCACGGTCATCGTCTTTTTTCTTGTAGGTTTTACCACTCCAGTTGCTGCTGCATTTGATACCGAAATGGTTTTGGGCAGTTGTAGCAAGTTCGCTGGTGCCCGCAGCGCTTTCGAGCACACCTTGTGCGAGTACGATACTGGCGGGCACTCCAATTCGATCCATGGAGAGCACGGCGGCGCGGCTATATTTATCTACATAGTCAAGGTTGCGGTCTTTTGTGCTGTATTCAGCAGGCGCTAATACTGTTTTGTCAATACCAGTGCCCTTTTTACTGCTGCTGCTGCTACTACTGCTGCTGCTGTTACTACGGCGCAGCGTGTCGCAACTTTGAGCAAGGGCCGCGGCCAGAAAGGCGAGGAGGAGTAAGTTTCTCATTGTTATTTGTATTGAGTGGTTGGGTGGTAGTGATATTTGGAAATTGAGCTATTTTAAACGTAAAAGTAAACGCCTTTCGGGGAATTTCAGTACATGGAGGGAATGGCAAAATGATTGTGCATTAGCTCTTAACCCCAAAAATCTTTGCAAGTCCCTGGCTTTCTTCCGGAAAAACCGAAACAAATGTTTCCGGAAAAACGAAAAAATGGTGTATCGCCACGGGAAGCGCATCCACGCCCGCCAAACCGATGACTGATTCCAAATGTGCGCGGGGCATCCTGCTTGCCGCTTCCAGTTTTTCCCACACATCCTCTGCTGCAAAATTGGGCCAAGACTCCGCCGGGTATTTCAATGCAAATGCTTTAGCGTATTCGTGCATGGCTACATTGTACCATTGCGTCGTTTTCACAAAGGCCAACATCACTTGTTCTGCCGAAAAAAGCAGGCAGCCATCTGCTTCGTGCATTTCCGACGCATGATCGTAAGGATGTTCAGGCGTTGGAAAAGGACGGGGAAACACGATTACTTTCTCAAACTGTTCAAACAAAAACTGCTCCCGGTTAAAGGTCAGCGCTACTGCCTGCGCCGAAATAGCCACCTGAACATCGGGTGGCAACGAGTCTTCCGGAAAGGACAAAGGCTCCCAATCGGTGCCCATGTTGAACATCGCCACCCGCCCTCGAAAGCGACGCTGTTCCGTCCCCGAAAGACGACGGTAAAACCCATGGCGCCGCTCCAAAAATACGCGCAACTCCACGCTCAGATCAGGTGGATTCCGACTGTACCACCACCAGTTGATCTGTGGAGCGAGAATAAAGATCAAGGCTGCAATGACCAAAAAAGGCACGAAATAAATGGAGTACTTGTCATCCACCGCCCAGGCGAGCCCGAGAAACAGCGCGGCGATCAGCACAAAGGGCAGCATTATTTTGTTGGCGAACATATTTTCAAGGGAGTTTTACACCATTAGAACTGGCAAAGTTCCGAAAAGTATTGGGGTTCTTCTTTGTATCAGAATTGGCTGGTGGAAAAGAACTTAAGATAATTCGCGACACTTGGGCATTCAAGCATCTGGTTGATTTTCTTGACGTTCTACATTTGTAACGCTTAGACTCAAATCGCGTGGTATTTATTTCATCGGTACCCTTACAAATTGATATGAAAAACCTAGTTTTTACCATTTTTCTACTCATTCCTAACAGCATTTTCTGTCAAGCCTGGAATCCAATAGTCACCCCGCTAAACGAATGGGTGGTGGATTATAATCCTCTATTTCCGGGCTTGCCCTCAGAGATCCGTCGGTATACCTTCTCTGCTGATTCTGTCTTAAAGGATGGGAAACAGTACCATGAGCTCATTTATTCCAAAAATATGAGTGGCGGCCCGTGGATATCAGAAGACGCATTTTTGCGGGAAGAGCAGGGCAAAACTTATAAATGGCTCAAAAATATGCCGGAGCAGCTTATATATGATTTCAATTTAGGGATTGGTGACTCGATAACTGGGGGCGTAAACGTAAACTAGGCAACGAGATATGTCACCCAGGTAGGCTCAATTCAGTTGTTGGATGGTGTCCCAAGAAAATCTATCGAATTCAGCAGCGTTTGCGGA
>JBBQSW010000037.1:0-14953 GCA_038213575.1 Chitinophagales bacterium
CCTTTTGAGGAGAACGATATTGATCTGCCGGCACAACCCGCAGCCCCCATGTTTTCTGTTGAATATTTGAATGGCGACTCTAACAAAGTGGTCGTAACGAATTTGTCCACGGGCTTTTTTGACCAGACGTTTGACTTTCCCGGGGGGCTCCCTGCCAAGTCGAAACGTGCGGTTGACACCGTTTTTTATACCACAGCGGGCGATTATGTCATAACACTTTTCGCTGCAGCTGAAGGTGGTGGGGGTGTTTCCAAAAGTACCAAGATTGTCAATATCGCCAAGGATGCAACGGCAAAATGTGATCCAATGGTAAGCCTGCTTACGGGCGATTGTGAAGCGCCCGGCAAATGCTGGACCTTTTCACACGCCGCCGAAGCCGTTCGCGTCGGGCCAGTTCCGGGTTCGGAAGAATGGTACAAATCGCCCGTCAATGGCCTCCAAGACGCTCAGTATGACGACCAGTTCTGCTTTTACTTCGAAGGCGCGAAGTTTGAATACAAAAACAACGGGTTTTCAGTGGACCCTTGGAATGGGTACACTGCGGTGCCTTACACCCCCCCGGCTAACTTGACCTGGCTCCTTTCAAAAGGCACGGGTGATGGTGGTTCGGATCAGATTATACTGCCAGCGGGCACATTTATCGGAACCTGGGATTCCGGGTCAGTGTATGACATTGCGTCTTTGACGGAGACAGAACTAGTGCTGCGTTCGCCCATCCGCAATCAAGATGGAACGCCTGCTCAGGGATGGTTCGAGTTTACTTTAGTGAAAATCTGAGCCGGTACGTTATGGCTTATTTGTTAAAATCGCTCTTTTTGCTGTCCTTTGTTGGATTGTTGCAAAAATGTGCATTGCCCAATAAATCCGTGTCACCCTCGGAACGCAGGCTTGTTTGGAGCGACGAATTCAATGGGTCGGGTCTGCCCGACAGCACAAAATGGGGCTACGATATGGGTACCGGCTGCCCGGATATCTGCGGTTGGGGAAACAATGAACTGGAATTTTACACCGCTCGCCGCCCAGAAAACGCCCGTGTGGAAAACGGTATCCTGTTGATCGAAGCTCGGCGCGAAAAGTGGAAGGAAAACAAAGAATATACTTCTGCCCGCTTGGTTTCAAAGCACAAGGGCGACTGGAAGTATGGCCGCATAGAAGCGAGGATCAAATGCCCGAGCGGGCGGGGCACCTGGTCGGCTTTTTGGATGCTTCCGACGGATTGGAAATATGGCGGCTGGCCACGGAGCGGGGAGATTGACATTATGGAACACGTGGGCTTTAAGTCGGATACGGTGTTTGCAACGGCCCACACGGCTTCGTTCACGAACACCAAAGGCACAGAAAATACGCGTAGTTTTTTCCTGCCCAATGTAGAATCTGCTTTTCATGTGTATGCGGTGGAATGGCGGGCTGATCGGATGGATTTTTTTGTGGACGATGTTCGGTACAATACCTTTGTGAATCAACATAAAACAGCCGATGAATGGCCTTATGACCAACGTTTTCACATTATCCTGAACCTGGCGGTGGGCGGCAACTGGGGCGGGGCGAAAGGGGTGGATGAGACGATTTGGCCGAGAAAAATGGAGGTGGATTATGTTCGGGTGTATGCGTTTTGATGCGCGTTCTGAAACCGCCTAGGTTTTTTGTGATAACATGAGTTTTGGTTAGGTATCTGAAAAAGCCGCATCGCGGCGACATTATGGTAGCGTCAGCGTTCAATGTTTTTGAGAACCGCGTAGCGGTGGCATTATTACGGCGATATAATGACACCGCTATGCGGTTTTTATTCCCCCAAACGCCCTTGCGGGCTACCAAAATGTCACCGCTATGCGGTTTTTATTGAAACCCCAATACGGAAGGCGATCCAAAATTCACGTTAAATTAATTTTACAAAAAAAATCCTTCGATATGTCATTTCTAAAAAATACCGCAGCCCTCTTAATCGCAGGTATTTGCGTCTTCGCAGCTTGCAAAAAAGACCCGGATCCTGCACAACCAGCGCTGCCAAGCCTTTCAATTGCCGATGCGTCCGCTTTGGAAGGCAAAACAAATGGCAGCCTGTCATTAAAAGTCACGCTGTCTGCTGCCTCCAACAACAACGTCCTGGTCAATTATGCCACGCTTGACAGTACTGCCAAAGCAGGGTCAGACTATGTTGCAAAAACAGACGGTGAACTGATCTTTTTGGCCGGAGAAACCGAAAAAAACATCGTGGTTCAATTGAAAGGGGATGGGGTGCTAGAGCAGGACGAGAAGTTTATTGTGCTGCTGCTCAACCCGGTAAACGCAACCCTGGCCCGCGCGCGCGCTACCGCGACTATTCAAAACGACGATGCCGACAATCCTTTCAATATTCCCGCCACGGGCTATTCAACCCCCGAAACCTACGCGGGCAAAACACGGGTCTGGCAGGATGAATTCAACGGCACTTCTCTGGACCTCAATGCCTGGACTTTTGAAATCGGCGCAGGGGGCTGGGGCAATAACGAGCTTCAGTATTACCGCCCGGAAAACACGTTTTTATCTGCCGGAAACCTCATCATTGAGGCCCGAAAAGAAGGTTTTGGTGGTTCTGCATACACCTCCTCACGACTCATCACAAAGGGTAAAAAGGAATTTAAGTTTGGGCGCATTGATATTCGGGCAGCCTTGCCGGAAGGTCAGGGTATCTGGCCCGCGCTTTGGATGCTCGGTGGAAATATCAGTACGGTCAATTGGCCCGCTTGCGGCGAAATTGACATCATGGAACTGATTGGTAGTCAACCCAATCGGATTCACGGGACGATTCATTATGGAGCAAATACCAGCCAACACCAATACATCGGCAACTCAAGAGCACTTGCAGGAACCGCCAAGTTTATTGATGAATTCCATGTGTTTTCCATCGTATGGGAGCAGGATAAAATTACCTGGTTGTTGGATGACGTGCAGTTTTACCAAATAACACCAGCCGATGTAATACCTGCGGCTTACCCATTCAATGCAGATTTCTTCTTCATTTTCAATGTGGCAGTTGGTGGCCAATGGCCCGGCAATCCGGATGCAAGCACCAATTTTCCACAGCGGATGATTGTGGATTATGTGCGGGTTTTTCAATAAAATGTAAAAATGAACTACGTTTCCGCCGAACAGGCGCTACAAATCATCCAATCAGGACAGCGCGTTTTTATACATGGCAGCGCTTGTACTCCCATTTACATGCTCCAGCAATTGGCGGAGCAGGCCCCGCGCTTGCGTAACGTGGAGTTGGTGTCTATCAGCCTTTACGGGGACGTAACGCTGGACAAACCGCTATATCACCCCAATTTTCGCTTCAATTCCCTGTTTGTTTCGGGCAGTATCCGGCAGGCGGTGAATGAGGGACGTGCCGATTATGTGCCAGTTTTTTTGAGTGAAATCCCTGAGTTGTTCAAACGCAAAATCATCCAACTCGATGTGGCTATAGTGCTGGTCTCTGAACCTGATGCGCATGGCTATTGCTCCCTGGGTACTTCGGTGGACATTGCCCGCTAGGCGGTCAATGCCGCCAAATACGTGATCGCGCAAGTAAACTCACAAGTACCACGTACCCATGGCGATGGTATGATCCACGTCAGCCGATTCCATGCTATGGTGCGGCATGAAGCCCCGCTTCAGGAAGTGCGATTTGGAGATAAGGTAACGGCGCAGGACTTGCAAATCGGCCAGCGAATTGCGGAACTGATCGAGGATCGTAGTACCCTTCAAATGGGCATTGGATCCATTCCAGACGCGGTGTTGCGCAGTTTGCAACAGCACAAAGACTTGGGTGTCCACACGGAAATGTTCTCGGATGGTCTGGTGGATTTATTGGAAAAGGGCGTTGTGACCAATCGGTATAAGAAAATTCACCCAGGCAAAACCGTAACGGCTTTTGCACTTGGTACCCGGCGGCTTTACGACTTTGTGGATGACAACCCAGCCGTCGCTTTCCTGGATGTAGATTATGTGAACGAAGCTTCCGTTATTCGGCGCAACAAACGGGTGGTTGCTATTAATAGTGCCATTGAGATAGACATTACGGGGCAGGTTTGTGCCGATTCCATTGGTACTTATCACTATTCCGGGGTAGGTGGGCAGATGGATTTTATGCGCGGCGCGGCATTGTCGGAAGGAGGCAAACCAATCCTCGCCCTCAGCTCGCGCACGGCCAAGGGCGTTCCACGGATCGTACCGTTGCTCAAACCTGGGGCGGGCGTGGTGACCACCCGGGCACACGTCCATTATGTGGTAACAGAGTACGGAGCGGTGTTTTTGTTCGGGAAAAATCTGAGGGAACGGGCCAAGGCGTTAATTTCCATTGCGCACCCCGATGATCGGGAAGCATTGGAGCGGGCGGCAGCTGAGCGGTTTAAAGAATTGCTGCTGGAGGTCTGATGGAACGGACTGCTTTGTAAATCTCAAACCAAACCACGCTGACGAAACCCGCCAATACGCACCAGCCTAAATCTGCGATTGAAAGTGCACCCATTTTGAACAGATGGGCTAAAAACGGGATATATAAAATCGCCAATAGCATTACGGCAGAAATGCCTAGAATAATGGGCAGCATTCGGTTTTTATAAAACAAGGTCCGGTTAAGCGCATAATCAAAGGAGCGGTTGGCCATGGTCAGGAACAAGTTGGCAGAAACTAAAGTGGCGAACACCATAGAACGAACCCCCTCCTCGGTTTTGCCTTGACCGACGGCAATATAATACATGAAAAATACGCCTACTGTGATCATTAAACCTTGAAACAGGCTTACACCCAATTCGTTCCAGGAAAATAAAGAAGCATTGCCATCTCGGGGTGGTTTGCGCATCAGGTTTGGCTCAGAGGGTTCGTTTTCAAACGCTATTGCTGCCGTGGGATCCATAACCAGCTCCAGAAAAATGACATGTAATGGCAGCAAAATATGGGTATAAGGCCATCCGAGCAACAAGGGCACCAATACGGTCAACACAATGGGCAAGTGGATGGAGATAATGTATCGTATTGCTTTGCGCAGGTTGTTATAGATACGCCGCCCCATTTTGATGGCGGTCACCATCGCGCTCAGGTTGTCGTTCAATAGCACCAAGGAGGCGGCGCTTTTGGCAATTTCAGTACCTTTTTTGCCCATTGCAACCCCAATTTGAGCGGCTTTCAGTGCTGGTCCATCGTTTACGCCATCGCCAGACATGGCTACGGTCTCACCGTTGGCTTTCAGCACATTCACGATTTTGAGTTTGGCATCGGGAAACATTCGGGCGAATACATTGATCTTCTCGACGGCACTAAGCAGGTCAGCATCGTTAAGGTTCATGATTTCCTCCCCGGTCATGACGGTTTCCCAACCTTTCAAACCCGTGTTATGGGCGATGTTTTTGGCCGTTGCCGCGTGGTCGCCCGTAATCATTATGACTCGGATACCGGCTTTGTAAAATTTCTTGAATACAGCGGCCACTTCCTTTTTGGGCGGATCATAAAAGGCCACCAAGCCTTCAAATTTCCATGGAAAGTGATCCTGTTCCGCTGGAAAATTGTTGCCCTCCATTTCCGCACTCGCCACACCCAGCACCCGATAGCCCTGGCCAGCCATTTCCTCCGTTTTGGTCAAAATCTGCGCTCGCAATTCATCCTTGACCCTTGCAACGTCGAGCACTCGCTCCACCGCTCCTTTACATGCTATGCTGCGTTGAGTGCCTTGTTTTTCCCAAACGTGGGTCATCATGGGAGGCCTGCCTGCAAGTGGATATTCTTTTACCAATTGAAAATGCTTCCGTGGGTCGGTTGGTGTGGAAATTGCCAAAAATTGACCTTCTAAAATGGCTTTTTCCATTGGGTCAAACGGCTCCGGCTCGCTTGCCCACAAGGCAAATTCAAGGGTGCGGCCAAGCCCCGAAAAATCCGCCACTTCGGCAACGGACATTTTATTTTCAGTGATGGTTCCCGTTTTATCCAGACAAATAACCGTGGCTGAGCCGAGGCTTTCCACCGTACTGGGTTGTTTCGCCAGGATGCCGAATTTGATCATTCGAAAAGCGCCCAGGCCCATGAAGGCGCTGAATGCTACGGGGATTTCCTGAGGCAAAATGGCCATAGCCAGCGTGAGTGAAAACAACAGTGCTTTCCAGACATCGTTTTCAGTCCAGAAATTTAAGGCAAAAACCAGTACGAACGCCAAGCCGCCCATAATGGCCATTCGTTGGACAAACCCTTTGATTTGTTTTTGTAAGGGCGTTTGCTCCGTATCCATAGACTCGATGGATTTGCCCAGTTTGCCGAATTCGGACCGAACACCCGTGGCGGTTAGTTTGAAAACCCCTTTGCCGGAGGCTACAGTGGTGCCTTGGAAGAGGAGGTTTAGGGTGGAGGGTTTAGCGTTTTGGGTTGAGACGCCAGTGCTTGTCTGGCCTTGCTCGTTCCCCTTCAAACCTAAACCCTCCCCCTTAAACGCTAATTCCTCCACATTTTTTTCTACGGGCAAACTTTCACCAGTAAGCACCGATTCGTCTATCGAAAGATCATGCTGTTGGAGGAGTATTCCATCTGCCGGGATACGCTCGCCTTCTTCAACGCTCACAATATCGTCTGGCACAAGGTCTTCGGAGGGTAACTTCACCCAGGCGCCATTGCGCAGTACAAGAATTTGGGCACTGGTAAACCGCCGAAGAGCCTCCAAGGCGCGTTCGCTTTTGGTTTCCTGATACAACCCAATACCTGTGACAAACATAATGGACACGACCATCATGAACGCCTCCATGATATCGCCAAGCAAAAAATAAAGCACACAAGCTAAGGCGAGCAAGAGGAACATTGGTTCGGACACGATATCCCAGATGCGTTTGAGCACTGGACTTCGGCGGGAAGCTTTTAATTCGTTTTTGCCAAAGATGCTCCGCTGTTTTTCTGTTTGTGCAGTGGTTAACCCGGTCAATGAAGCGATGGGTAACGGCTGTTCTTTGGCGGAGGAGGGAGTGTCTGGCTGCATATAATTATAGGTCGTAACTATTGGGTTTAAGACTAAGTTACGGAAAACCTACGCAATGCCATAGTTTATCTCTGGTGCAAGCACCCTCTCCAGCATTCGGATAAGGTCGTGGGTAGACAAAATGCCCAATTACTTATCCTCCAATGTCCGCAAATACAACTCCTCTACTTGTTGCCTTGCCCAAGGTGTTTTGCGCAAAAATTTCAGGCTCGAGGTAATACTGGGTTCGTTCTTAAAGCAATTGATGTCAATATGGTAGGCCAAGCCTTTCCAACCGTAGGTGTCTAGCAGGTGCTCTAAAATCATTTGCAAGGTTTTGCCGTGCAGGGGATTGTTGGCTTGTGGATTCATAATGGAGGTAAAGTTAGGATAGTTTTTCTGTGTCATCCGTGTTCCACCCAACCAGTTGCATAAAATAATGTATATATCCACATCGCAGTAATCCACCCGACCAAAATCACCCTTCACCCTGACCTGCGTCATCCGACATCTTTTCCTGCCCCCCCGATCTTGCAGCCGATTTCAAACAGACCTGAAATCACATTCGGCGCAATGAAAATCATGCTATTTCTCATCCTGGTAAGCCTACTGCTCGCAGCGGGCTTTTTGATTGCTTACCTCCGGGCGGCACGCGACGGACAGTTCGACGACGACTACACACCCGCTGTTCGGATGCTGTTCGACACCCCAAGCCTTGATCCTCCCTCCCCCGAAGAGCGGGGAGCAGCAGAAAAGAAACTACAAGACGAAGATTTAAAGCCTTCTTTATGAATAACATAGAACAATTTCAGTACGACAACAAAATAGTGAGGGCCTTCGGGATTGCCTCCTTTGTTTTTGCTTTGGTGGGGATGCTGGTAGGTCTGATAATGGCCTTGCAAATAGTGATGCCAGAGCTCAATCTCGGTCCCTATCTGACTTTTGGCCGATTACGCCCATTGCACACCAACGCCGTCATTTTTGCCTTTGTGGGCAACGGCATTTTTATGGGCGTTTATTACTCCCTGCAAAGGCTCGTGAAAGCCCGGATGTGGAGCGACAAACTTTCCTGGATTCACTTTTGGCTCTGGCAGGTAGTCATTTTATGTGCTGCCATAACGCTTCCATTGGGTCTTACCACCAGCGGTGAATATTCTGAGTTGATTTGGCCTTTGGATATTCTGATTACGGTGGTCTGGGTAATTTTTGGCGTCAATATGTTTGGCACCATTTTGACCCGACGCGAAAGTCACTTGTACGTTGCAATCTGGTTTTACATCGCCACTTGGGTCACGGTAGCGGTGCTTCATATTGTGCGCAGTTTGGAAATGCCGGTGAGCTGGACAGAGAGTTACCCAATCTTTTCGGGTGTTCAGGAAGCCTTGGTACAATGGTGGTACGGACACAACGCTGTGGCGTACTTCCTGACTACGCCTTACCTAGGCATGATGTACTACTTCCTGCCTAAAGCCGCCAATCGCCCGGTGTTTTCCTACAAACTTTCCATCATTCACTTCTGGGCCCTGATTTTCATCTACATCTGGGCTGGACCGCATCACTTGCTGTACACCTCGCTGCCTGATTGGGTGCAATCGCTCGGCACCGTGTTTAGCATCATGTTGATCGCTCCATCCTGGGGCGGTATGCTCAACGGTCTGCTGACCTTGCGCGGTGCCTGGGATCGTGTTGCCAATGACCCGGTACTCAAATTTATGGTGGTAGCGGTAATCGCTTACGGTATGGCGACCTTCGAAGGTCCTATGCTGTCCATCAAATCGGTGAACGCCATCAGTCACTTTACAGACTGGACCATTGCACACGTACATGTGGGCGCTCTGGGCTGGAACGGCTTCCTGACTTTTGGGGTGCTTTACTGGCTCTGGCCACGTATGTATCGTACGGAGCTGTATTCCAAGCAATTGGCCAACGTTCACTTCTGGGTTGGCACGCTCGGCATCATTTTTTACGCCGTGCCTTTGTACTTCGCTGGTTGGACGCAGGCGTTGATGTGGAAAGAATTTACGCCCGAAGGCACACTTGCCTGGGGTAACTTCCTGGATACCGTGAAGCAGATTCTTCCGATGTACTGGTTGCGCGTAGTCGGAGGAACCTTGTTCTTCGTCGGTACGATCATCGGCGTGTACAACCTGTATAAAACGGGTGCAAAAGGGCAATTCTTGGCCAATGAAGCCACCGAGGCCCCGGCTCGCGAACGTCGTCCTGCTCCGTTGCGTGCTGGCGAACACTGGCACCGCTGGATCGAAGGCCGCCCAATGCAAATGTTGCTTTGGAGCACCATCCTGATCGCCATTGGCGGTATCGTTCAGATTGTTCCGATGGTGTTCGTTGAAAGCCAGATTCCAAAAATTTCTACCGTGCAGCCTTATACTCCGCTCGAGCTCACAGGCCGTGACCTGTATATCCGGGAAGGTTGCGTAGGCTGCCACTCGCAGATGATCCGCCCATTCCGCGATGAAACGGAGCGTTATGGAGAATACTCAAAATCTGGCGAGTATATCTACGACCGACCCTTCCTCTGGGGTAGCAAGCGTACAGGCCCGGACCTCTGGCGCCAAGGTGGCAAGTATCCTGACAGCTGGCACTACAACCACATGTTGGATCCTACCACTATGTCGCCCGGCTCCATCATGCCTGCTTATCCGCACATGTTGGAGGATAAGCTTGACTTGAGCGATTTGCCGGCCAAAATCAATGTCTTGCGCAAACTCGGCACCCCGTATTCAAAGGATTTTGAAAAATACGCGATCGGAAACGCACGAGAACAAGCACAGAAAATTGCGAAAAACCTTGCCGAACAGGGCGTAAAGGATCAGAACATAGAAGACAAAGAGATCGTGGCTATCATCGCTTACTTACAGCGGCTTGGCACAGACATAAAAATTCATAAACAATAAATTCAATGTACAAATACCTGCTTGAAACAGTTGATGGTATCCAGTGGTTTGGTATTGGATCACTCCTGATTTTCTTCTGCACCTTCTGCTTTGCCGCTATTCGCGCTTTTATCTCCCCAAAAGAGGATATGGATCGTATGGCGAAACTGCCTCTGGAAGATTAATACCGCTTTTGAACCTCGGAGGTATTTAAAAACCTCCGAGGCTTTGAGAAGCGAAAAATTCTATTAAACATGACATCGAAAAAATATCTGCCAACGCTTTTACTGCTCCTCGCCAGCATAACCACGAGCTGGGGGCAAGCAGTAACGACTGCCGTCCCAACCAATGCGGACGGGTTTTCTAAGATCATGACCACTGCGTTTTTAATTGCGGCGGTGCTACTTTTCATAATCGTTATTGTGGTGGTGGTACGCACCAACGCTTTCCTGACCAAGCAATTGATTCGACTTGAATCTGCTAAACATGGGATCGCGCCCCCCGAAGAATCAATTGAGTTGCAGGCAGTCGAAGAAGACTTTTTTACGAAATTGCGCATAAAATACTGGGAAAACCCGATTCCGATTGAACGGGAGGGCGATATCACCCTGGATCACAACTACGACGGCATCCGCGAATTGGACAATCACCTGCCACCTTGGTGGGTCAATATGTTCATTCTGACCATAGTTTGGGCTGTGGGCTATATGTGGTGGTATCACTGGGGAGGTGATGGCATGAACCAGGCAGACGAATACAAGACGGAAGTGGCAACCGCTAAAAAAGAAATCGCCATTGCACTCGCTGGCAAAGCCAATGCGATGGACGAATCCAACGTGGTAGTGCTGACCGATGCAGTTGCACTGGGTGAGGGCGAACTTATTTACAAAAATGTGTGTGTCGCTTGTCACGGCTCAAAGGGGGAGGGCACTGTAGGCCCGAACTTCACAGACGAGTACTGGATCCACGGTGGAGGCATCAAAGACTTGTTTAAGACCATCAAGTATGGCGTGCCAGACAAGGGCATGATTGCTTGGTCTTCACAATTGAAACCCGCTGATATGCAGAAAGTAGCGAGTTACATACTGACTTTAAAAGGTACCAATCCGCCCAATCCTAAAGCCCCGCAGGGTACGATTTGGACTGCGGAAGGAGCGGCAGCGCAAGATTCGACGAGTGCTAAATAGGGTTGATAGAGGTTTATGGGGTTTATGGAAGTTGATAGAATTTGATTGTCAGCATTTTATCAACCCTCATAAACCTCATAAACCCATATCAACAAAAAAACAGATGAGCTATGAACCAAGATTTTCTAAATAACGTCTTCGAAGACAATGAAGAATATCGCGATCACCTCTCCACGGTGGACGCGCGGGGCAAGCGTATATGGCTCTATCCTAAAAAGCCATCCGGGCGTTATTACAATATGCGGACTTGGGTAAGCGTAGCATTTCTCGCCGTTTTCATCGTGATGCCGTTCATTAAAGTAGATGGCGAGCAATTTTTGCTGTTCAATGTGCTGGAGCGGAAATTCATACTGTTTGGGCTAATGTTCACCCCGCAGGATTTCCACCTATTCGTGTTGGCAATGCTGACGTTTATTGTGTTCATCATCCTGTTCACGGTGGTGTTTGGTCGGCTGTTTTGTGGATGGGTTTGCCCACAAACGGTGTTTATGGAAATGATTTTCCGAAAAATTGAATATTGGATCGAGGGCGATGCGGGCGAACAGCGCAAGTTGGCCCTTTCCCCTTGGACACCGACTAAAATCCGCAAAAAATTATTGAAGCACACCATCATTTATGGTCTTGCTTTACTTTTTACCAACTTTTTCCTCGCTTACATCATCAGCATGGATGAGGTGCTGAAGATCATTCGTGAGCCGATAGATCAACACTGGGGCGGATTTGCGGCAATGATTGCTTTCAGTCTTGCCTTTTACAGTGTGTTTGCCGTGCTGCGTGAACAGGTTTGTACCACCATTTGTCCTTACGGTCGCTTGCAAAGTGTATTGCTTGTAAAAGATTCCATCGTGGTGGCTTACGACCATGTTCGGGGCGAACCGCGCACAAAATTGAAGAAAGAAAAACCAGTCCCAAGCCAGCGATCCGCAGAATATCGCGATCCTGTGGAGAAAATCCAATCGGCGGTCGGTGCAGTACCGTCCACCGTCCAGGGGCCATTATCTGAGGTCCAAGGTTCAGCATCCAAAGTCGGTGACTGCATTGACTGCAATCTATGTGTTGCTGTTTGCCCGACAGGCATTGATATCCGCAACGGCACCCAACTTGAATGCACCAATTGTACAGCCTGTATGGATGCCTGTGATTCAATTATGCTAAAGGTAAACCGACCGCTTGGCCTCATTCGTTACGATTCGATTACGGGCATTGAGTCCGGTCGCCGCAAGATCTTTACTCCCCGAGTGTACGCATATACCGCTGTGTTGCTGACGTTGTTGGCACTCGATGTATTTCTTATAGCAAGACGCGGCATTGTAGAGACGATCATCCTGCGTTCACCCGGGCAACTCTATCAGCAGAAGGACGATACGCATTTGACCAACCTCTACACCTACGTCCTCATTAATAAATCCAACCACGAATTGCCAGCGCAACTGCAAATTACGACCCCTGGCGCACGCATTCAATTCGTTGGGAAAGAGCCTGGAAATATTCCAAAAGGTGAAAAAATCGAAGGCGCATTTTTTGTAGAAATGCCTGAAAGTGAACTACATGGGCGCAAAACGCCCATTGTCATCGAGGTTATTTCCGATGGCAAAAAGGTGGACGAGGTAAAGACCAACTTTATGGGAATGAACGGCCCTTTGCCTAAAATGGAAAAATAAAATAGTCATTGGACATTGGACATTGGACATTGGACATTGGACATTTTGTTAAACCCCAAATCACCAGATTCACAACCAAACAAATCAACATCACTATGAAATTTAATTGGGGAACAGGTATCGTTATATTCTTCATCTTTTTTGCGATTAGCATGATATCGCTGGTGGTTGCGACCACTCGGTATCCGCCGCAACTGATGCAAAAAGATTACTACGCGCTTGACATGAACTATCAGGAGCGCTTGGATAAGAAACAAAACACGGCGACGCTTAAAGCGGAACCACAGGTGTATTTCGACGCAAACGCTATAAAGATTCAGGTGAAATTTCCTGAAGGAATGACCGCTCAAACGGGCACGGTCAGATGCTACCGCTCGGCCACCACGCGCGAAGACATTTCGGTTCCCATTGCCGATGTTTCAATGCTGGATATCCCTGCCGAAGGACTCACCGCTGGACGTTGGCATGTCGAACTGGACTGGCAAACAGCCGATGGGAAAAAGTATTTTTGGGAAACGGCTATTGTTGTTCAATAGCAGAATCTTGGGCAAGGCAGTATCTTGGCCTCTAAATATAGCACCATGACCGTACTAATCCCTGCACTTCTTCTCGGCTTGGCTGGCAGCTTGCACTGTGTGGGGATGTGCGGCCCCTTGCTGCTAGCCCTCCCGCTCGACGCAGCGGGCAAATGGCAAGTGTTGCGCCAAATGCTGGTGTACCACAGCGGACGCATCCTGACCTACGCCGCACTGGGGCTGTTGTTTGGGCTGTTGGGCAAGGGATTGGCGGTGGTAGGTTTTCAGAAAATCCTGTCCATCGGTGCAGGTGTTTTTATGCTGGGTATGGCGGTCATGGCCTGGCGTTTCGAACGGCTGGTGACGGCCCTGCCGGGTTTCGGCGCATTCACCCATTGGGTAAAATCAGGTATTGGCACCCAGATACGGCACAACCCGAACGGCAGCATGTTCTCGATCGGTCTGCTCAACGGGCTTCTGCCCTGCGGCATGGTGTACGCCGCTTTGGCAGGTGCTATTGCGACTACCAGCGGCCCGGAAGGGGCACTTTTTATGGCCGTTTTTGGCTTGGGAACCTTGCCGTTGTTGTTGATGGTGAGTGTGTTGGGCCGATCGTTCAGCGTAACCATTCGACAGAAAATCAAGTTTGCTCAACCTATCCTGCTTGGATTGGTGGGGCTGTTGTTGTTGCAGCGGGGATTGAATCTTGATTTATCATTGTTCGAGTCGGCAGTGCCAAAGGCGGGGGTGGAATGCCATTAATTTTAAACTTACGAGGTTAAACGCTCTTTAAATCATGCATCAAATTCCACCCGAACTACTCCAGCGCGTTGAAGAAAAATTTCAAGCCATCGGCCAAAACCCAAACACCCATCTTGAAGGGCTGGTGTGGGCCAAACCCATTACCTACTGGGACTACATTCAGACCGATGCACTGCTGAATTTACAGATACAACGCACTACGCTGCCCGACGAGATGGTGTTCATTATGTATCACCAGATCAATGAGTTGCTCTTTAAAATGATCCTCTGGGAAATTCAGCAGGTTTCGGAATGCAGCGAACTCACCACGGCGTTTTTTGCTGAAAAACTGAGCCGCATCAGTCGCTATTTCGATATGTTGTCCAACTCATTCAATATCATGGGCGACGGTATGGACGTGGAACAATACCTGAAATTCCGCAATACGCTTACCCCCGCCAGCGGCTTTCAAAGTGCGCAGTATCGCATGATTGAGTTTTGTTCCACCGATTTGATCAACCTGATTGATTACCGATTCAGGGCTACCATTGACCGCAATACGCCCTATGAGCACGCCTACGATCACCTCTATTGGCAAGCCGCAGGGAAGAATCACGAGACGGGTGAAAAGACCACCCTCATACAACTGTTTGAGGAGCGGTACAAGGCCGATTTTCTGCGAACTATGGAAGCCTACAACGAGAAAAACCTTTGGGCCAGATTCCGTTTGTTACCTGCTGCTGATCGCGAAAACCCGGTTTTGGTGGCGGCCATGCGTCACTACGATTACACGGTGAACATTTCCTGGGTAATGGCACACTATCATGCTGCCCAGAAATACCTCGAAAGCAAAGGGCCGCCCACCGAAGCGACCGGCGGAAGCGACTGGAAAAAGTATATGCTGCCGAAGTATCAGCGGCGGATATTTTTCCCGGAGTTGTGGAGCAAGGAGGAATTGGAGAATTGGGGGAGTAACGTAACGTCGAAAGGGTTTAAACCCTTT
>JBBQSW010000038.1:0-14644 GCA_038213575.1 Chitinophagales bacterium
GGTGCGCCCGGCAGTTGACACAGACTTTTGAATACCCACCCTAAACCCTAAACCCTAAACCCTAAACCCTAAACCCTAAACCCTAAACCCTAAACCCTAAACCCTAAACCCCAAACCCTAAACTCTAAACCCTAAACCCTAAACCCCAAACCCTAAACCCTAAACTCTAAACCCCAAACTCTAAACCCTAAACCCCAAACCCTAAACCCTAAACATTCTCAACCCCTCAACAAAATACCCGTGTACGCAATAATAGACGTTGAAACCACCGGGGGTGTAGCCCGTTACGAGCGCATCACCGAAATCGCCATCGTGCTGCACGATGGGGAACGGGTTGTAGACAAGTTTTCGACCTTGCTCAACCCCGAGCGGAGCATTCCCAGGCAGATAACCCAGATCACGGGAATCACTGATCAAATGGTTGCCAACGCACCCAAATTCTTTGAAGTAGCCAAGCAAATCGTGCAACTGACGGAGGGGAAAATCTTTGTGGCGCACAACGTCTCGTTCGACTATTCTTTTGTGCGCGAGGAATTTGCGCGATTGGGTTACGATTTTCAACGCCGTCAGCTTTGTACCGTTCGCTTGGCTCGGAAAGTGTTTCCGGGTTTGCCCAGTTATAGCCTGAGCAACCTTAAAAGTCACTTCCAAATCCACGCAGACAAGAGCCATAGAGCCTTGGATGACACCCTGGCCACGACCCGGCTTTTTGAAATGATTTTGGGCGAGCAATCCGGGAAGCAAAACATACGCTCACTCGTGAACTTAGGCGTAAAGGAGACCAAGCTGCCGCCCAACATCACCTTGGAACGGCTCCATGCTGTACCTGAAGCATGTGGCATTTATTATTTCCATGATTCAGGCGGCCATGTCATTTACGTTGGCAAGAGCCTGAACATCCGCAAACGTCTTTTCGAGCATTTTGCGGACCAGAGTTCCAAAGGCGAAAAAATTCGCGTGGGCGTGGCCGATATCAGTTGGGAAGTTACAGGCAGCGAATTGGTGGCGCTCCTCTACGAAAGCGCCGAAATCAAACGATTGCAGCCTGCTGTGAACCGTGCTCAACGCATCCGGCAATATGCCGGGGCAATTTTTGCCTACACGGATTTGCAGGGGTACAAATGTCTTGCTTTTGGCAAAAATTCGGTCAAAAACGCCAAAAACCTTGAACTTATTTCGGAGTATCCGAAACCTGACAACGCACGCAATTACTTGCAAAGCCTGGTTTACCAGCATGAACTCTGTCACCGTTTGACCCATTTGGACAGTTCTGAACAGGCCTGCTTCCATTACAAAATCAAAAAATGCTTCGGCGCATGCGTAGGCGAGGAATTGCCAGAGGATTACAACCTACGCGTAGAGGCAGCCATTGCCAAGCTGTCGCGGCGGCTTTCGGGCAGTTTTTTCTTTGTGGATAAAGGCCGCACGGAGGGAGAAGTAGCCGTGGTAGGTGTTCAGAATGGGCGGTATCTTGGCTTCGGTTATGTCAGCACAGAAGATGCATATACCCGCGATAGCCATAACGAAGGTGGGAGGTCTGTGGATGATTTGATGGAATGCCTCTCAAGTTCTTTTCCGGACCCAGACGCCGGGCGTATTATATTGGGGTATGTGGAGAAGAATCCGAAAGGGGTCAGAGCCTTCTAATCACCATTTGTAGCCCAATCCAAGCCTCCATGAGGTCCCGGGCATAGGCCGGTAGCGGACCATCTCATAACGAGCATTCCATAGGTTTTCTACTCGAAAATCTATGGTGAGACGGCGTTTTAGCAATGCACAAGAGACCAACACATTCCCGACACCAAACCCTTCGATTATTTTTCCGCTATTGTCCAATCGCTCGCCTGTAAACTGCTGAAAATACGCCGTAGAAAAAATCCCTCTCGATACACGCAGTGACCACCCGCCCGATACATTGGGCGTGTAAGGCAATTGTTTTCCCAATACATTCTCAGAACCACCATACACCGCCACATTGGTAGCCCGCGAGCATTGAAGCCGCCCGGAAGTTTGGAGTTTCCAAGGTCCAAGGGCTCCTGACCAATGACCTGAGGCTTCTACGCCTCTGCTCCAAACTTTGCGCAAATTGCCTGGCCGAAAAAAACTGGTAGAATCGGGTTGCCAAAGAATCCAATCATTTAATATCAATTGAAAACCAGTCAGTTCAAAGACATAATCAGGGCGGCGAAAAACCCATGTCAGCCCTGTTGAATATCCCTTTTCAGGACGCAATTCGGCTTTGCCGAGGCTTTTCCAAAAGCGGTCGTTGAGTGTAGGCAAATTGAAATTGCGGGAAAAATGAAACTTGGCCTCTCCTACCCTTCCCAACCCAATCTGTCCACCCAGCGATCCAGTGAACGGGGCAGCTTGCGCCTCTACCCACTCTTGCCGAAGCAATGCGGAGAGCCGCACGGCCCGCTGTTTCCATTCACCCATAGCAAAAGCGGCCAGCCGCGATTGCCCAAACCAACGGGTACTGTCAGCATAGCCATCCACCTGAGCCCACTGACGAAGGGCCGTGCTGCCGGCACGCCAAGCCCATTGTTTGCCAATACTAGCCGATCGCTCCGTGCTAAGCAAGACCTGTCGCGAACGACTCGTGTCCGTGTCGCCAGAGAGGTGGAAAGCGAGAAAATCATCGAGCCAGGCTGCACGAGTTGTCCAAAATGTACGCGCGTTGGGGGCATGTTCCCAATTGAGCAAGGCACGCTGCGCGCGGTCGCGCTGCCAACTTATTCGGGCGGATTCGGTCGTGGCGGGTGGGATTTCTCGAAAAACGTTTTGAACCCAGATGGCTGTTTTAAGATTGTTTTTTGGGTTGATTTCCCATTGGTTAAACTGTTGAAAATCGGATTTTTCCAAATAGTTGTTGACCTGCCGGGTTGGGTAGAATTGCCCATCCAAGCCTTGCTTTTGGAAAGTAAAATCATGGTCGGCCCGCTGCCAAGATCCTCGGATTTTCAAGGCGATTTTTTTGCCAGAAAAACCTATCCCTCCGGTGCCATCCAAACGCCCAAAACTACCTGCCGCTCCACTGGCAAAACCAGAAAACCCTTCTTCAAAAAACTGTTGGCCCTGCACAATGGCCACACTGCCTCCCATCGCTCCGCTGCTCTGTGCAGCACTTTGGCCTCCATAGTGAACTTCCAATTGGTCTTCGGGCCAGAGGGTAAGCAGTGAAGCATCCACTACACCGTTCATGGGGCTTTGAAGATTTAACCCGTTCCAAAAAACGGGCGTACGGCTAGAGCCAACTCCGCGCACAGAAATGGTGGCCAAAGTACCCGGTGCGTTGGCGCGGACGTCGAGTGTGTTTTCCAAAAAAAGTCGTTCAGAAAGGGACAAAATACCTTTGTAAGGAAGCGAGTCGGCTTTCCAGAAGGTGTAACCTGTACGCTCGAAGCGGACATCACGAATAACTACGGAGGGAAGGATATTAGGATATTGGGATAAGGGGATATTTTTACCCGTCAGAGCATTGAAGTAGGAGGGGGGCTGCTGGATGCTATCTGGCGTCTGAGCCCTGAGCGTTTGAAAAGGTACCCACCAAGCAAAAAGCAACAGGAGGGTACTGCCGCTATATCTGGCAAATCTCTTCGTAATCCGGGCGGTCGTGGGCATAGCGATGGATATAGGAGCGGACTATTTCGCCCTTGTGAAGCACAAACACGCCCGGCATTTGAAAGCCGTCGCCAAGAGCAAGGTTTTCTAAATTTGGATCATTGCCATGGCCTTCGATCACACTGGCTTGAAAACCTCGAATCCAATTCATCAGACCAAAAAGTTGTAGCGGAGTACCCCTTCCAAGGCCAAAAGCCTGATAAAAACGTTTCTCTGGGTCTTGGATATGGTCAACAGGGTAAAGTTTGTATTTCTTGAAAAACTTTTCAGCCATCGCAACATCGGGCGCCATGTGAACAAAGACAACCCGAAAGTCGCTGGCCTCAAATTTCTCCCGCCGTCGCGCTATGTCACTGATTGCCTCTCGGCAAAAAGAACACCCAAAAAAACGCAGGAACACCAGCATAACGGGCTGCTTCTCTGCCATTTCTGTCAGCGTTTCCCCGTTTTTCACAGAGATCATTTCATCCCAAAAAGAAGGTGCAGATATTTGACTATTGACCATTGACTTTTATCCGTTGACCGTTGACTATCGACCGTTGACTTTTGACTTTTGAACATTAATTCAGTTGAACATGCGCAGTCAAAAGTCAAAAGCCAACGGTTGATAGTTAAACAAGTTTCATCGCATCGAGTGCATCCGCGACTTCCTTGACGGCTTCGGCGGATTTGTGCAACAAGGCGAGCTCGTCTTTTTTCAGACGTAGTTTAATGATTTCCTGAATGCCCTTTTTACCGAGTTTTACCGGAGCGCCCACGAAAATATCTTTCAGTTTATATTGCCCGTTAAGGCGCACGCAACAGGGGAAAATCCGCTTTTCATCTTTCAAAATCGTGATAGCCATTTGGGCAGCGGCGGCCCCGGGAGCATACCAAGCAGAGGTGCCCATGAGGTTCACCAATTCTCCCCCGCCAACTTTGGTGCGCTCCAGGATGGCGTCGAGTTTGTCCTTGCGGATCAGTTCCGTCACCGGGATGCCACTCACGGTGGTATAGCGGGGCAGTGGCACCATCGTGTCGCCATGTCCGCCCATCAGCACGGCTTGAATATCTTTTGGGGATACGTCGAGTGCTTCAGCCAAAAATGCGCGGTACCGAGCCGTATCGAGCACACCCGCCATACCGATTACCCGCTTGTCTGACAATCCGGAGGCTTTCCAGCAGGCATACGTCATTACATCAAGTGGGTTGGACACGACGATGATGATCGGATTTTTAGTGTGCTTGAGGATGTTTTCGGTTACAGACACAACGATTTTTGCATTCGTGGCGATAAGGTCATCGCGGCTCATACCCGGCTTTCGAGGAATGCCCGCAGTAATGATTACAATGTCAGAACCCGCCGTGAGTGCATAATCGTCCCCTCCAACAACACGAGTAGAATAGCCGTCTATTGGTGCTTGTTGCCAGATATCAAGGGCTTTGCCTTTGGCCATGTTTCCCTGAATATCAATGAGTACTACCTCGTTCACAGCATCTGCATGTGCCAATACATTGGCGCAAGTTGCGCCCACGTTGCCGGCGCCTACTACAGTTATTTTGCTCATTCGTTAAGGCTTTTCATTCCGCTTCATGCGGAATCATTTTATTTGAAAAATTTTTCCTGCTTAGCAACGGGTTATTATTCACCCATTCCTTAAGTGCGCCGCAAAAGTAGCAAGGGTAAATGGCAAAGCGCAAACCACTTCTCAAATAATTGAGCCCAAACGAGCAAAATGGCACAAAGGCTTAGAAGTTCGGAATCAAAACCGTGTCCAACGAAACTGCGTACCCTGAAAAGTTGCCATAGCCGCCTTCAATGTTGTTGAAAACCGCATCGGGGTCGCTGAATGGCAAATTACTCCCTTGGCGCGATAGAGAAAGGTGATAACGATAAAACTGCTCAGAAAGGGTGCGCCATTCCACAAAAACGAGTCGAGGGCGCTCTGTGAGCGGATCAAATGGGATACGCGCCACGAGGTAGAGCGTACGCCGGTCGTCGGCCCAGTAATTTTCATTGATGAGCACCACAGGTTCTGGGATGTCGTGAAGCAGTGAAAAGGTACGTCCATCGGCTAGGAAGTTCGTGCGACTCTCTTCTGTGTACGATTCAGGGTCGAGTGGATCGGGATGCACCTCCGTCTCGTGGGTAAGGTTGAAGGCGAAGTAATGTGCACCAGCGGGCATTTCTTTCAGTCGGAGTTCCAGGGGGATTCGGAGTTCGCTCATGCCATCGCTCAAGGGAACCACCGAAATGTCGCCAAATCCCAATACGATAGGATCCAATTCAACCTGCTTCGGGATTTTGCTGGAAGACCGTATCGGTGGATACCCAGGCACCCGGACAGAAAATGAATATTCTTCCTCCGATTCAGCAATTTGTAATCGGTTGCTTTCCCAGTAGGTGATCTCGTCTTTGTCTGTCGTGTCCGGTTTGAGACGGTCCCAAAACTGGCCATCCACAGAAAGCGTAGCATCCACCATGGATTGTAAAAACTGAGGCTCGCTGCCGTCATTCACAGGTTTGCTGAGCGAGATTTTGACTCGAAAATTTTGCCCTTCGGTAAAATGGCACACCGCAACCAATTTTGTTGGCTCCTCTGGCAAATCAATGATTACCTCTCGAGCGCATCGGACGAGAAGCAAACAACCAAAAGTGAAAAGGAGCAGATTACGGCGCATTACAGCGAGATAAAATGGGAGTGAAAGAAACTGCTGGCAGTAAAGATACGAAAAGCCAATCGGGGCACTCCAAAATCTAAAGCTTCGAAAGGCTCTCCTCCAAAATCTGCACCCGTGCTAGTCCATCGGCCATTTTTTTGCGCTCGTTTTCCACCACTGCGGCGGGCGCGCTGTTTACAAAACGCTCATTGGAAAGTTTCCCTTCAATAGAGCGTATGAAACCGCGTTGATATTCCAGTTCATCCGCCAATTTTTTTCGTTCGGCTTCTACGTCAATCGTTTGGTTGAGTTCAACATAGAATTTGTCCGTGCCAGAAATGAAAGACTTGGCGTTGGCGGGTTCCTCACTTGAAAGTTCAAGTGATTCCAGCACGGCCATTTTCATCAGCATTTCGCGAAAACCAGATTGGGCAAAAAGCGCACGAGCCGAATCGCTGTCCTGTACCGTTATGGCCAGAGGATCACGGGGTTTCACTTGGTTTTGGTTGCGAATATCGCGGATGTTTGTAATTATATTTTTGGCAGATTCTATTTTGGTAATCAACACGTTATCAAAAGCCACAGACTTTGGGTAGCGTTGAATACAGCAATCGTCGCCTTCTTTTCGCTCCCGGAGTTGATGCCAGATTTCCTCGGTCACAAAGGGCATAAAGGGGTGCAGCGCGACCATGATTTTGGAATAAATATCTAAGGTCGCCTCGTATGTTTCGCGGTCAATGGGTTGTTCATAGCCTGGTTTTATCATTTCGAGGTACCAGGAGCAAAGGTCATCCCAGATAAAAGTATAAAACCCAAGCAAAGCCTCACTTAGCCTGAATTGCTCAAAATCGGCCTCGGCTTGCACGAGCACCTGCTGAAATTTGTCGTTGAGCCAGCGTACCGCCAAGGCATTCTTCGCCCCCCCCAGCCCCCCCTCATGGGGGGGAGAGACCACTTGCCATCCCTTCACCAAACGCAGGGCGTTCCAAAGTTTGTTACAGAAGTTTCGACCATTCTCGCAGAGTTTGTCGTCAAAAAGTATGTCGCCGCCAGCCGCCGCGCTCGACATGAGACCATAACGAACGCCATCTGCGCCAAAATCTTCGAGCAATTGAAGCGCGTCCGGTGAATTGCCCAACGATTTGGACAT
Organism: Chitinophagales bacterium; assembly: GCA_038213575.1. GTDB lineage: Bacteria > Bacteroidota > Bacteroidia > Chitinophagales > Saprospiraceae > M3007. The sequence goes on from JBBQSW010000038.1 coordinate 7,412, forward strand.
TTTGCGGCGTTGCTTGTCACGCACCATGCCCGTGAAATATACGGCCTGAAAAGGCTTTTCTCCCCGGAACTCATAACCTGCCATGATCATGCGGGCCACCCAGAAAAAGATGATGTCCCAACCCGTCACCAATACATTGGTGGGGTAATAATAAGCTACCTCGCCATCGGGTTTGTTGAAGCCATCGAATACTGAAATCGGCCAAAGCCAGGAGGAAGCCCAGGTATCGAGTACATCTTCGTCTTGCCGCAGGTCGCTGAGGGTCAATTGTTTGTTTCCAGTTTCCGATTGCGCTTGGGCGAGAGCTTCTTCAGCAGAGGCTGCCACAAACACATGGGTTTCTTGACTCAAACCCTCACTTTTCAGGTACCAGGCCGGGATTTGCTGCCCCCACCAGAGTTGACGCGAAATGCACCAGTCCCGGAGGTTTTCCATCCAGTTGCGGTAGAGGTTTTGAAAATGGGGTGGGTAAAATTTCACCTCCTCATCTATAACGGCCTTGAGCGCTGGAGCGCCGAGGTCCGTCATTTTCACAAACCACTGGAGCGAGAGTTTAGGCTCCACTACTGAGTTGGTGCGTTCGGAGCGACCTATATTGGTCTTATAATCTTCAATTTTGACCAAACTGCCGTTTCCTTCCAGAAAGCCCTTCATCTGTTTGCGGGCCTCAAAACGGTCGAGACCCACGATGGGCGCAAAAGCGCATTTATCATTAATTTTACCGTCGTCGGCGATGGTATCAATCACTTCGAGCTTATGGCGCTGACCTACTTCATAATCATTGGGGTCGTGCGCCGGGGTGATTTTCAGGGCGCCCGTACCAAATTCAATGTCCACATAATCGTCTGCAATCACTGGAATAGCCCGGTCAATGAGCGGAATCAACACCTGCTTGCCAACCAGATTTTTGTAGCGCGGGTCTTTGGGGTTCACCGCGATGGCTACGTCAGCAAAAATGGTTTCCGGGCGCTGTGTGGCAATGGTCACGCCTGCGCTCCCATCCACTCCTTTGTACTGGATGTAGTAAAGTTGAGCGTTTTCTTCTCCGTGGATCACCTCTTCAGTGGACAACACTGTTTTAGCTTCAGGGTCCCAGTTCACCATTCGCAAACCACGGTAAAGTTTGTCCTTTTTATAAAGGTCAATAAACACACGAATCACATCAGCATAGTAGCCTTTATCCATCGTAAAGGCCGTGCGATCCCAATCGCAGGAGGCACCGAGTTTGCGCAATTGGTGGAGGATAATGCCGCCATATTTATCCTTCCATTGGTAGGCGTACTCCATAAACTGCTCCCGCGTGAGGTCCATTTTGCGGAGTTTTTTCTCCTCGCGCAACCAACGCACCACTTTGGCTTCCGTAGCAATGCTTGCGTGGTCGGTACCCGGCACCCAGCAGGCGTTTTTGCCATCAAGCCGTGCTTTTCGTATTAAAATATCTTGAATTGTATTGTTGAGCATGTGCCCCATGTGCAACACACCTGTCACGTTGGGCGGTGGGATTACGATGCTGAATGCTTCTCTCTCGTCAGGCACGGAACGGAAATATCCGCGGCTTTCCCAGTGGGCATACCAGCGTTCTTCTATTTCAGAGGGGGTGTAGCGAGCGGAAAGTTCCATGTAGTCGTGTATTTTTTACCCGCCGTAGCTTACCCACCGCCGCCGAAGGCTAAGGTGAGTAAAGCGGAGGAGGGTTGATCTGAAGATTTCATTAAACCTGACGCCTATCCAAGCAGCTCGGAATTCCAAGTATTGTTTGGAAAATGAAGTTTGAAGGCCGCGTTTCTTTTTAGAAATTTGGAGAAAGGTGGGCAAAGGTAGAAAAAGACGTTGGATATTGGACATCTCACCCCCCACCCTCCATCACCTCCCAGGTATGATCCCCCAACAATCGCACACTCGCCAGATGCTCATACGGCGCTCTCCTACCCCATTCATTCGGCGCAACCATCGAAAGCAACTGCTTCCCGTCTGATTTGCGCTGGTAAAGGTGGTAAACGTGGTGAATAACAGGCTGGAAAGGAATATCTGCCTGATAGATGACTTCGGAGACTTCCATGCGGGAATTGAGCGACTTGGCCTGGTTCACCAGCGTCTCCATTTGTTTGCGGAGCTGCTCCATTTGCCGGTCGGTCTGGTCGTACATCGCCGTCATGGCATTGCCCCGGATGCGGCCTTTGTCTTCCGGACGAATGACGGCACCGCCAGCCGTGTGGGCATAAGGCAACAAGCCGGGGGTTTCGGTCACTTTGTCCTTGTCAATCGGGTTTACGAAAGCCTGTTCTTCTAAATTTGATTCCTTCTTATTTGGCATAAAGCAAAAGTCGTAAAATGGGCAGAATCTCTATGGATGGTTTTTCCCATAAGACACAAAATGCCTCAATTTGTTCTCCGATCTTGGCCTCAAGAGAGCGTGTGCACGAAAGTGTGGCACAGCTTTTCAAACCATTGATTTTCAAGCACTCGTTTTTAGGTGTGCTACACCTTGGCGAAAACACCCCATCAACGCAATAATGTCACTTCTCCTTTCTCTACCGACAATGCGCCATCGCCCCCGCGATAGAAAATAACAAACACATAAACATCGGAGGGCGCGTCTTTACCGTCAATCGTGCCGTCCCAGCGAGCATTTGGCTCGTTGCTCGCAAATACTTTCTGGCCCCAGCGGCTGTACACTTCCATTTTCTCCACGGTTGCCACCCCTTCTACGATGGCCAGGCCAAAAGAATCGTTCGCTCCATCTCCATTGGGCGTGAAGGCATTCGGGACCTTGATCGTCGGCTGAATAATCGTGAAAGTGATGGATTCTGATTGAATACATCCAAAGGGTGACATGACCGTTACCAAATAGGTGACCGTGCTATCCGTGGTCATGGGCGTTACAGTGATCTGTTGTGTACTTCCGACCGGGGTAGTGTTCTCCAGCCAATCGAAGATAAAATTACTCACATTGGTACCTGGGACAAAGGCATCCAGCAGAATCGGTTCGCCTACATGGATGCGATTGGTGTCAGGATCGCTCACTAGTTTAAGCGTGAAATTGGGGATCGTCAGGACATTCACGGTGTCTTCAAATAAACAACCTTCCCCATACTCAAAACGAAGGGCGTACTGGCTATTGGCCGTCACCGTGTCCAAAAAAGTGGGCACCGCTCCGCCAGGCGTCCAGAGATAATTTCCTGTCAGGAAAGCTTCCGCTCCAAGGGTCAGTGGTTCGCCCGAACAAATCGTGGTATCGTTGCTTACCACCATCTGGGGATTAAAAACAGTGATATCAACCGTGTAGGTAACAGAGCAGTTGCCAAGCACGGTTGTCACAGAATACGTAGCAGATTCTTCCGGGTAAAAAACCGGAGGGATAGGATCGTTGGCAGCAAAAACCGGAGGATCTGAAGTCCAGGTATACGTGGCCCCTGGAGTGGCAAATGAATTAAGCAACACACTGTCGCCAGGGCAAAGCAGCGTATCGGTGGGAAATTTTACTTGTGCAACCTCGCCCTGTACGTTAACTATCACGGAATCAGCAAGTTGGCATTGGGCATTGGGGAGCGGATAACTATAAATCACGGTATAGGTCGTGGTTTGTACGGGTGTAACAGGGATCACTTGCCCGGTAGCGCCATGGCTCCATGCGTAGGTGCCCGGATAATTGCCCGATGCCGTAAGTTGAGCAGAAACCCCTGCACAAACGGTGTCGCCATCTCCTACGTTCAAACTACCTGCGGGTATCACCTGAATGACAAACTGCTTCTGAACCGTGCAGCCGTTTTCCATCGTCACAAGGAAAGTCGTGGTCTGCTGAAGGGTATCGCTCGGTTGCGCGTCTGAAGAAAAGAAGCCGGGAGGATTAGAAGTCCATAAATAGGCTACGGTTGAATCTGCTATGAGGTTGAGCAATATGTTTTCACCTGCACAAAGGGTATCGTTAGGAAATTGATACTGGGGAGATTGGTTTACTTCCACAATAACGGACGCCGTTACAGTGCATCCATTTGCGACTGTGGCCGTGAATTGATAAGGGGTGGTCAAGGTGGGAGCAGCCGTAGTGGTTGTGCAAGCAATACAACTCAATCCTATCGCAGGCGACCACAGAGGATTTGTGAGGCCAGCAGTGTTGCCCACCACCAAGGGGGTGCTTTCTCCGACACAAAGCTTTGGATTGGCCGGATTAATGGTCAAGATTGGCACAGGAATAACCTGAATAGTCGCTGAAGCCGTATCTACACAAACACCGTTGCTTGTTATTCTTTGATAAATCGTTGTTTCAGTAGGATTTGCCAAAAAGAAATACTGACTGTCGGGGAATATTTGCCCTGCTGCAGTTTGCCATTCAAATTGCAAATCTGGAAATAACGTGCCTGAATAGCTTGGCGACACCAGCAGTACCTGAGTGCCTCCGCACACTAAAGTATCGGAAGGAGAAATAGACAAATCCATTGGCAGATTATCCACTTGAATGGTCACCGTCTCCTTACGCATACAACCCGGCAACGAAGCCGTAACATTGTAAACTACGTTTGTCGTAGGTGTCGCAACAGCGCTCATACCGCCTGGTTGCACTTGTAATTGCGTCAAAGGTGTCCAATTTATAGGAATGCCGGAGGGAGTTGTCATAGCCGATATTTCTAGCGATTGGCCTCGACAAAGCGCTGTACCCTGTACACTAAGTTCTAAATCAAGATGTACAACTACCACATTCACTACGCGGGTTGCTATACAGGGTCCGGCGGTGGCCGTCAGGGTGTAAACCGTGGTTTGCAGCGGCGTGGCAGTCGGGTTGGCAATGTTTGGGTCATTGAGCGACCCATCGTTGGGCGTCCAAACATAGCTCACCCCGGACTGTGGAACAGTATTACCCAGCACCACACTTTGGCCGTTGCAGATGGCCGTGTCGTTCTGAACCTTCAAGTTTGGGCCAATCGAAACGGTGACGGTTTCGGTCAAAGATTGACAAACATCCACCACTTTTACTTCATAAGTGGTGGTCTGTAACGGGCTTGCAAAAGGGTTCGGGCAATCGTTACAGGACAATCCACTGGAAGGCGTCCAAGAAAAAGAAACGCCCCCGGCAACCTGAAGCTGGACGGGTACCGCATTACAGGAAAAGGTATCGTTGCTGATTGTAATCGGTGCAGCGGGCAGGCCCAATACCCCATCAGAAGTGCCCGAGAAGTCAATTGCAATGCCATTTTCTTGAATATTCCCGCCAAAGTCGTCGAGCATGATGACAAAGATTTGCCCCGTGAGCACATCAATTCGGCGGACAAAATCGTCGGACTCTCCAGCTGGAGGCTGAGGATTAGGTCCTGGGGTAAGGGGGCTCCCGCAGTCAAAATTGTCATTTATGGTCATACCCGTCACTGGGTGAATATCAGCCAAACCTGTGAGGTCTGGCTCTGCTGCCCAGGAAGAACGAATGGGTTGGTTGTTGCTTACAAAATTGCAGATTTCGGTTACACTATTGATAGGGCCCCAAACATTGAAATCAATATCAGAGGCCTCGTTTGGGTTCGCCGATTGCACCGCGAACCCAAATTTCCCATCTGCTTCAGCTTGAAAGTAGAAAAAAGAGTGATTATAGGTATCTAAAAAAGTCAAATCAAAACAGCCTTGATTCACACCTGGTTGGAGGAAATTTGGGTCGCCTACTCCCGGAGACAGTGGGATGATTTCAGGCCCGTTGTCGCAACCATTGATTTTCAGGGCTAGATCGCAGGTAGCATTGGAGGGCAATATTGGGGGAGGCGCATCGCAGACTTCCGGTGAACACAGCCAGGTCATTTGGAACCCTTCAAGTTCAATGGAGCCATCCGATTCAAATTCAATGGTGACGCAATCGGAAGATATTTGCAACGCTAAATTTGTTCCCGAACCGTCTATGGTTTCTAACAAAGTGCCCCCAATGTCATCCCCTTCGTAAACCCGGATAAAATCGAAATCAGATTCGATATTAAAGGAGGCGAAGTTGATTTTTATGCACTGGTGAAATTCCGTTGGGCAAATCACAAAGGTCTCGTTTTCATTGCTTTGATAATCTCCGTCGGGGCCGCCAGAATCCCAAAGCGTACCGCTGCAACTGGCCGATCCAGGCGCGTCGCCAATATTGATATCCGCCACATAAGGTCCTACGCAAAGTTTGAAAGTACCCGAATTAGGGCTTGCGTTGGGCGAATAGTCATTGATCCTCAGAAAATATGGAACACCCGGGGTGAGGCCAAAAAGATCGAGCGTAAGCTCATTTACGTTGAGCGGCGCGGCAATACAGGCCAATTCGGCCAAGCCCGCAAACACACAATCCCCGCGATAAACGGCCAATTGAGGCATTTCCAAAGTCCCGTTGCCCGCAATGTTGCCCCACACAGCGATACTTATGTCCACGATACTACCATTGGCCGGCAGGTTGAATTGAAACCACACATCACGGTCGCCCACATTGTTCCAACAGTCGGGAACGTTGGCCGTCCCATCAATAATACTCGTCGTGGCATTCAGGTTCGTGAATTGCGCGGGCTGCGAACAATACGGCAGCTCCCCGAGATCAACGATGCCGCCACAATCGTCATTCACGGGTGCTTGTGCGGCAGCAATAAAAAAGGAAAAAACGGCCAATGGAATGGTAAATAGTGTTTTCATGCAACAGAAAGACTTTGGATAAATAACAAAAAAATGGTGGCCGAAAAGTACGCAGGGAATACAGAATGGGACGGACGATAATTCATAAAAGGACACAACACGACGGATTCTTTGATTGTGCTCAAGCTTTCATGATTAGAAAATGCTCATTCCAAGGGTTCTGCTACTTTTGCGCCACAAAATGTACACGCCTTGACAGTCAAAATCATAAACCAATCGCCCTATCCCCTGCCCCAATACGAAACGGTTGGAAGTGCAGGTATGGATCTTCGAGCACATCTGTCTGAAGCCATCCGGCTCGAACCCTTGGAACGAGCCCTCGTGCCTACCGGACTTTTTTTAGAAATCCCCGTGGGTTTTGAAGCCCAAATCCGTCCCCGCAGCGGCTTAGCAGCCAAACGTGGGCTCACGATGCTCAATGCTCCGGGTACCATTGACTCGGACTATCGCGGTGAGATCAAGTGCATCGTGGTCAACTTGTCCAACCAGGCCCAAATCATTGAGCCGGGTGAACGCATTGCCCAAATGGTGGTGGCACGGCATGAGCGCGTGGAATGGCAAATTGTTGAGCAACTGCTTGATTCAGAACGGGGAGTGGGT
>JBBQSW010000039.1:0-14625 GCA_038213575.1 Chitinophagales bacterium
AAAATCGCGGAGAAAATCGGGCTTTCTGACACGCGTATACTCGCCCCCAGGCCGACGGATTTTGAAATCGGGGCCGGGCTGCTTGGCAATCTTCCTGCACCTATGGACGAAACCGAGTTCTTGCAGCACATCAAAAAAACATTAAAAACCAATACCATCCGGCATACGGCCCTGCGGGGAAAACCCGTGCGCAAAGTAGCAGTTTGTGGCGGTTCGGGCAGTTTTCTCCTGTCAGAAGCACTCCGTGCCAAAGCCGATGCATTCGTGACGGCCGACTTTAAGTACCATGAATTTTTCGATGCCGAGGGCAGGTTGGTGATTGCCGATGTGGGCCATTATGAAAGCGAGCAATTTACCATTGAACTATTGCGCGACATTGTACAAGAAAAATTTCCTACTTTTGCGCTCCATTTGACAAGCCTGAACACAAATCCGGTTTTTTATCACTAAAAACCATTGAGTGTCAAGTCAATAACTCAATATCACAACATCTCAATAGAATGGCCGTAGAAGCATCCATTGCCGACAAACTCTCCATGCTGTGGAATTTGCAGCTGAATGATTCAAAACTCGATGAAATCCAAATCCTTAAAGGCGAACTCCCCATGGAAGTAGCTGATTTGGAAGACGAGGTGGCGGGCTTAGACACCCGTATCAAAAAAATGAAGGCAGCGCTCAAAGAAAGTGAGCAGGAAATCTCCAAGATGCAAACCTCCTCCAAAGAGGCGGACGTAAACATCAAGAGATACCAGAAACAACTCGAGGAGGTAAAAAACAACCGCGAGTACGAAGCCTTGCAAAAGGAAATTGAACTGGCAAAACTTGACATTCAACTCTCCGAAAAGCGTGTACGAGAAGCCAAAAGCAGTCTGGATGGCAAAAAAGAAAGCCTTATGATTGCGGAAGCCAAATTTGAGGCCAAGCAAAAAGAACTTGAAGCCAAAAAGGTAGAGCTGCAAGGCGTGATCGAAAAAACGGAAACCGAAGAAAGGCGCCTGCGCAAACAAAGCGACAAATTGCGCGAAGGCATCGAAGCACGACTGATCAATGCCTACGACAAAACTCGTCGCACTTACCGCAACGGTATCGCCGTGGCAACTGTAGAGCGCAACTCCTGCGGTGGCTGTTTCAATAACGTCCCCCCCCAGATACACCTCGAGATCGGCCTGCACAAGCGTGTCATCGCTTGCGAGCATTGTGGCCGAATCTTAGTAGACCAGAGTATCGTATCGCCAGAATCTATGGTGGAAGCCTAAGGTCTTCCAGTTTTCTGCTTTACCAAGCCGCCTCAAAGTTTGACTTTGAGGCGGCTTTTTTATTTCGGCACCGCTGCTCACCTTAAAAATTTAACAATTTTAAGGCCGTAAATTATTGATAACCAATGAGTTTAAAAATCAATAACATTTAAGTCCAAACGATTGGCATATATTTTGGAAAGTAGGAGAACAGTAGTATAAACAAAACGATTACGACCCTCCGCGTATGAAAGAAACGAAACACTATCTAGCCTCTTGGCCTTGGCTTTCCACCTTGCCCAGATTTTTGGAGCCATCCAGCTCCTAAGCTAATTTCCCACCCACACCTTCGGTTAAAAGTCGGCTCGACCATAGACGGTTGATTGCCTCGAATAGCAAACACTTGCGCTTTGAGGCCTGAAACCTACTTGCTCCAAACCTTGCCTCCGACGATTACAATCTCTCAACCATTCGTGGTTTAGCCACTTCTATATTGTTTCAGCACCTAAATCATTTTTTCGTCAGAAAAAAGTGTTAAAGGGTTTGATGTTGTCGCAAAACGTCGTTCCTTGCAATGTTTTTTTTAATATCCTTTGTCTCATGTCGCTCATGTTACATCCGTTTCGGCCTTCCCTTGTGTGTATTATCTTCGCAGCATTCCTCTGTGGGAGCCCTTTTTTACGGGCTCAAAATTTTGTTGTTTACAACAATCTGGAACAATTACAATCGCGTATCAGCCGTGCTGGCGATACCACGCTCGTACTCAATTTCTGGGCCACCTGGTGCAATTCGTGTGTGGAAGAGCTCCCCTGCTTTGATGAATTGCGCGAGTATTACGGGTCTCAAAATGTGCAGGTAGTGCTCGTCAGCCTTGACTTAAAGAGCCAGCTTGAGAAGAAATTTATTCCCTTTTTGAATCGCTATCGGTTGAAATCGGAGGTCGCGCTGATGGCCGACCAAGACCTGAATGCCTGGATACCGCTTATCCATGAAGCATGGGACGGTGCCATCCCCGCAACACTCGTTTTGAAGGGTGATAAGCGACTTTTCAAATTGGGCAAATTTGAAGACCTAGAAGAATTGGAAACCTTTGTGCGCCCCTTAATCAAGGACTCTGCAGCTTTTTTGGGAAAGAAAATGAATTGCATGGATCTTAATGGTGGCAAAAAGTAGATTACCCCAAATTATTCCCAGAACCTGGTTTTTTCGCAAATACCGAGATTATTCCCTTCCCACGCATCGTTTACAAATTTTTTAATATTTTTTATTCATGAGAACTCCCTACCTCCTCCCGGTTATGCTAGTGGCATATTTGCTGCTAACAATGAGTGCCGCAACCCCTAAAGCCTATTCTATTGGAGACCTCGCCGAAGGCTTTTCGCTTAAAAATGTGGACGGCACCATCGTGTCTCTCTCGGATTACAGAGATGAAAAAGGGGTGATTGTTATCTTCACCTGCAATCACTGCCCGTTTGCGCAGCTTTACGAACAGCGCATCATTGACCTCCATCGGATGTTTGCCCCCATGGGTTTTCCTGTAGTGGCCATCAACCCTAACAGTCCACGTATCATCCCTGCAGACAGTTTTGAAAAAATGCAGGAACGTGCGAAGCAAAAAAAATACCCTTTTGCTTATCTTATTGACGAAGAGCAGACGGTGTACCCCAAGTTTGGCGCCACACGTACTCCACATGTATTTGTACTTGACGACAAACGGGTAGTCCGTTACATCGGAGCCATTGACAATAACGCGGAAGACCCCAACTCGTCCACGCAACGTTGGGTCGAGAAAGCCGTACACGCGCTCTTGAGGGGCGAAATGCCCAATCCACATTCCACAAAGTCCAATGGATGTACGGTGAAAAAAGCACCGCCTCCGCCTCCAGCTCCGGCCCCCGTTCCGACCCCAGACACTACCGCTCAAAGGCGCCGTTAAGGAACGGTAAAACTTTTCAATACAAAAAGATAAGGGCTTGCTAAACAGCAGGCCCTTATCTTTTTGCTCATGCACTGCACTCAAAAGTGCTTGCTCGACCTCAAACCGGCTATCCTCCCCTTTACAATACGCCTCAAAACGGCCGCGCTGGCTTCACAGGCACTACATCGTCCGGTGGATTGAACCACCAGCGCACCGTCGCTTCTATGGAGCCGTTGTGGTGCTTTCGCAAACGAGTAAGCCCAATATCGTAGGAAAAGCAAAAGAAGAGTTTTTCAATGGCCTGAAAGCCGAGCGCTACGTCAACGCTTTCACCTGCAAAGTTGGTGTCGCCACCCACTCGATACGTCAGACCTCCATAAAACTTGTTTCGGAGCATCGCACTCAGGTTCATCTCGGCATCGAACGGAGCACCTATCGCGTAGCGGAGCAAAACTTGGGGCGTGACATCCAGTTCGTCCGTTGCTTCAAATTTGATACCGCCCATGGCATTGATATGCTGTACCTCGCGTGAAAGGACATCTCCAAATTCAGAAAAATCAATACTGTTGCTCACAATTCGCGGCAGGGCAATACCGGCATACCAGCGCTCCGTGTAGGCATTGTAATACACTCCCGCCCCAAAGTTTGGCACAAATTTGCTTTTTGGGTCTGTAGGGATGCCAGGATCGTTTTGGTCTATGGCGATAATACGGGAATCCGCCCAGTTTTGACGGATGTTGCGCATACTGGCCTGTAAGCCCACGGCCAGCGTGCCGCGGTTCAGATGCACCCGGTAGGCATAAGCCACCTCCATGGTCAGGTTGGTATTGATACCGATGCTCTGCCGCGTAATATTGCCTCCAAGGCCTACTCGGTTGTTAAGCAGGGGCTGTGTATAGGAAAGGGATAAGGCTTTGGGCGCCCCATCCATGCCCATCCATTGGTTGCGGTAAATGGCGGTCAGTGTTGGTGATACGAAACTGCCTGCATACCCAGGATTGTAGGCCAGTTTATTGAACATGAACTGAGTAAACATCTGCTCTTGCTGCGCTGAAGCAAAAAGGGCGAGTAGAAAAAAGGGTATGGAAAGATATAGTTTTTTCATTGTGTTGTGTTTGTGGATGTTGGAGCTAAGCCGTTGGACTTCTAGATTAGGAACGTGAGAATAATAACTACGTTTTTAGTCCTAAGTCCAGAATCCAAGGTCAACGCTGAATCAGCAAAAATCCCGTTCTGGGCTTGTCAACTTCATTCAGTTTTACTACAAAATAGTAAGTCCCTGCGGGCAATTCCTGACCGCCATTGGTACCGCCCCAGTCATTAAGATAGGGTTTTGCGTAGAAAACATGGTCGCCCCATTGATTAAATATCGTGACCTCCAGCTCTGCAGCCCCTTCGCCAAGCGTACACTCTTGGGGGATTTGGAACAAGTCGTTAAAACCGTCCCCATTGGGCGTTATAATGGTTGGAATAAAGCAATCTGGTGCACCTGTAACCTGAAAAGTCACGGTAGCGAAGCTGCAGGCATCAGGACATTGCGTATTGCAAATACGGTAAGTCATCACTTCTGTTCCTGTAAAACCAGACTGCGGACGATAGACGTAAACACCCGTAGCTTGCAAAGCCGAGATTGAACCCGCAACAGGAGGAACCGTGATCTCTACGGTAAAATTCGTAGGCAACACATCGTTCGGCAATACATGCACATGCGCGGTGTCGCCAAAACCAACCGAGACAAAATCATCGAATGCCGTCGGAAAAACCTCATAATACACCTCCACGGTGTCTCGGGATTCGTTGCCGCAGGCAATCTGGTTGGTCGTCCAGACAAAAATATTCTTGCCCGGCTTTAGCCCGCAGGCCTTGGTAGTATCATTGCCCGGAAGGCTGAAAACAGGACCCGGAGGAATGCTAGTCCAAAGACCACTTTCAAAGCCTGCCAATGGAGAAGCGGTCAAAAATGTGCAGTTTTCATTGTTGCACACAAACTGGTTGGAACCCGCGCTGGGTTTGTCACTATAAATAAACACTTTGACCGGATCCGTACTAATACCACAGCCAAGGTTGCCTATTTCCCAAATAAATCCATAGTTCTGACCTCGTTGCAGGTTGCCACTGATGGTTGTATTGGGGTTGGCAGGGTAGTCAATTACAATACCAAAACCGGCTTGCTGGGAAGATTGCGTCCATTTACCCATGGCTGTAACTCCTTGTGTGGCATGGAGCTGAATACCTACGGTCTCGCAAGTGCGAATATCGTCGCCTCCAATCGCTTCTTCAGGATTTTGAGCTGTGATTACCACCACGTCACTGCTAAAGTTCATACACGCGCCATTAGAAAGGCTCCACTGGAACATGTAAACACTGTCAGACATGCCCATAAACCATGCCGTGGGCGTGGTAACACCAAAAATCACCACCGAGTCGCCTCCTCCAACCTGCCGCCAAAAACCGTCCAATGTACCCGGCAATGGTTGGGGGCCCCCTGTCAGGAAAATTGCAGAATCTACACAAGCAGTACGATCCAAACCTGCATAGGCAGTGATTCCAGCAGGGATCGTGTCAAATTTGACAGTCACCGCGATAGAGTATGGGGACGCGCAATAGGGCGTATCCGGAGTTTTGGCAACCACTAGGAATTGGTGCGAACCAGCTCCCAAAGCCAAGACATTCGGCAAACCCAAATAGAGGTTGGTCGCTGTGGAGGTTTGCAGCTCAATTCCCGTACTAACATCTTCCCAAGTGTACACCATCCCATTTTGAGGGTTGGCTATATTCAAAAATGCCGTAACCGGACCATTTATACAAATACGCACGGGAGGAAGTGCTATCTGCGGCCTAATAGGTTTTGCCACCACATCCACGAACCGAAATGCCTCTGGAGAGCTACAGCCGTCTTTGCTCACGGTCAATCTGTACATTCCTTCCATACTCAAGGTAACAGGTTGACGTACGGGGTTTTGCAACACAGTATCTATAAAGCCAGCAGGCCCCGTCCACCGATAAGTCACACCCGTGAAGCCACCAGTGCTCCCAAAAAGCATCAAAACATCTCCCTCACACACGGGAGAATTGCTGGTGATGGTTGGAAGGGGTGGAATCGGGAAGATGGTTAAATCCACGGGCGTTGAAACTCCGGAAGAGCATGTGCCGTTGCCCGAAGTGGCAAATACGGAATAAAGTCCGCTCTGTATCAGTTGTGCATTGATGAGTTTTAGAAATGGAACTGTGGTCGTAGTAGTGCTTCCCCCGGGCAAAATCCAAGTGTAAGCCGCCCCAGCCGTGGGGTTGCTGAGCGAAAACAGTACCGAATCACCTGTGCAAACAGTCTTGTCGTTCACGGTAAGGGTGGGCGCATCGGGGGGTTTTTGCATATTAATCCCGGTAGTAGCTGGCACTGATGGGCACCCAAAGACGTCTTTTACTATCAGGGTATATTGGCCATTAAAAGAGGTGCAATTAGGCCCTGGCCCTAACACAGGAGTAGCCAAAGTAGAAGGCATCATACCAAAGGCTGGTCCAGTCCAGCTATAGCTATGCGGAATTGGGGATACGAGGGCCGATAATGTTATAGAACTCGTTTCATTACAGCAAACAGGGGCATTGCTGCCAATGGTGTCAATGATCGGTGGCGCCAAGTTGGTCACACTGGTCATCGCCGTATCCACGCAGCCAAAGGAGGTTTTCCCAAATACTCTATAAATACCACTTGCACCATTTGGAATACTTAGGGTGGTTTGGTTATTGCAAATGATATTGTTGTTGGGTTCAATCCAGCACCAAGCAGTAATTAGGTCAGCCGAAGAAAAATTCGCGGTTAATACGAGCAGTGAATCCTTGCAAATAGGAGCGTTTGAACTGGCCGTTATATCTGGATATGCCTGAACTGTAACTATAATGGGGTTAGATTCATCAGACAAACAGTTGCTTGAGCTGACAATAACAGTCCATGCTCCCTCATCACCTTGGTCTGCATTGAAAATTTTGAAGATGTTGCCACCGTTGGATGAATTGGTGAAAAAGGTATCAAAATTCGGGGCTGTCCATATCCATTGGCTACCACTGGCAACATTAGAAACCAGCGTCACCGTATCTCCTTCACAAACCGCTACATTTCCAGACAAACTTGGTTTAGGTGGTTTGGGATTGATATTTACCATCACGGTATCTGGAATTGAAAAACATCCATTTTGCTGGGTCACTAGAATATATTTCCCTTCGTGAAGCGCTTTTACGGCACTATTCGTCACCAAGGGGTTTTGTTGTGTAAAGGGAGCTCCGGTGGGGCCCGTCCACATATAAGTCAATCCACCCGTAGGGGGTGTAAGCGACTTCAGTGTAATAGGCTGACCCTCACACACAAGCGTTTGCTCCGGCTCAGCATCTGCGGGCGGAGTCGGGTGCATCGTCACCACAAGCGGATTGGAGAGTACCGTATTGCAGCCGTTTGCAAAAACTTTTAAGTAGTAAATATAGGTGCCTGGAGGAGGGTTTGTTATCGTAAATGTAGTGGTAGGGGAAGTGCCCAAAATAACCAAGCCCGAGGGCGAATCCACGAGCCATTGGTAACTGACATTTTGGCCATTATAGGACATCGTGCTCAAGGTGATATTTTGACCAGGGCAAAATGATACGCCATTAGGGCTCATCAATACCGGCGGCGGACTCAATATAGCCAAAGAAACCACGATACAAGCAGAAGAGGTGCATCCTGTAGCACCCGTGATTGTTACACAGTAAGGACCGTTGTGGATGGCCATGGCATTAGGAGTCACTACGGGGTTTTGTTGGGTGCTTGTAAAGCCACCAGGCCCACTCCAAAGAAAAGTAAAGGTATTGGGGGCCGCAGTCGGCGTATTGCAAAAGAGTTGAAGGGTGGCCCCTTCACAAACTGGAGGGTAACTTAATAAAGGACTTTGGCTTTCAACCCGAACAATGGTAATACAAGAAGCTGAATTACCCGAAGTATCTGTAACCGTGAGGGTAACATTGGAATTACTACCCGCCTGATTGCAGTTGAATTTATTTGGTGATAGCGCGAAAATCAGATTGGCTGAAGGGGTGCAATTATCTGTACTTGAATTGTTTATCTGGGTTGGAAGCAGGGTATAAATTGGCAACCCTGCAGGGTTTGCAAAAATAGTCAAGGTCGGTTGGCAAAGCGCTTTGGGCTTCACCGTGTCGCGTACCGTAATCGCATAAGAGGTCATTCCTGTTAAGCCAGCATTATCACTACTCATGTACATAACCGTATAATTGCCAGCTGATAGCGTTGCCATGGTCGCGTTTCCTGTGAGCGTTCCACTGGCCACGGTTTGGTTCTGTGCATTTTTTACTGCGTAATCTATCACTGCATAACTGTATTCCAACGTCGCCTGAATCTGGCTTATCCCGTCCGTACCATTGGGGAGTAATGGGGCGCAATTGCTTACAAAATCGGTGTATGTATTTATATCACGATTTGATTCTAGATAGAAAAATGTACTCCCGCCTCCCATTGCCCAAGTATTGATATCCTGCGCTGATACAGAGATCATAGTTTCAAAAAATGTAGAACATTCGCCCAGCATCGTTCCTTGAGCGGTAGGGCCTAAATCGGTGCCAACTTCGTCATAGACCTGAAAAAACTCTCCCAATTGCGCATTCTCACCCTTGTGTCGAATCTTTAATATCCCTGTTCCCACAGCGTTCGGAATCAAACCCGTCAGTGTAGGGGATATGTCCAAGGCCACTATGCCCACATCCGGGTCATTCTCAAACTGTAGGGGCAACACCGCCGATGCAAGACTCAGTTTAGCCGACATGGCGCAGTTCTCTGTGATGGCTGGGAATGGTAACGTCACAATGCCTTCACAGTTATTCTGACCTGTATAAACGGTGATCTTGGCAGGTGCTGCCAGGCTCGGTGCCTGAGTATCGTTCACCGTGATTTGTACCGACGAGGTGGAAGAATTACCAGCACAATCCGTAGCAGTATAGACCACTGTGTGCGTTCCCACGGTCAGATAAGTTTGCCCTGCGGGCGGAAAATTTTGCGAAGCCCCGCCGTCCAAAGTATAAGTCAGCCCAATCGGAACATCAGAACTTGCATAGGAATATACCAAGCGTGCAATCACCTTGCCCCCCAGACAAATCGGGTTGCAAGCCAAAGGCCCTGTACCGTTTGGCACGACCGTAAAATTAGCGACCCCGTCGCTAAGCCAAGCGTTCAACTGATTCGCACTCAAAGGAAAAACATTCGTCTTGTTTCCACATTGCGAGTTGGTATTAGCCGTTCCAATCAGGATATTGTTTTCGTCATAGACGTTGAAAAATTCAGTAGGCCCTTCTGAATCTGCTTTTTCAAGTATAATTCTCAATTCCATGAGAGGGCCTGTTACCGCAGGTTGAAATGGCAAGACGTTGGGCGGGCTTAATTGGAACGACATGCTGGCCACGGGCGTGTTGAACGGAGAACCCGGCCCATCCTGCACCAAGGGTTTTTCGTCTGAAATCTGTACTCCGGCAAATTGGTCACTGCAAACATCCGTTACTGCAAGCGGTGCCGGAATGGTTATGTCAGCGCCGCAGTCGCCCAAGTCATTGGAAAACATCAAGGATGCGGGCGGCACAATACTGGGTGGCGTAGTATCCTCAATCTGAATCAGTTGCGTATAGGCTCGGTTGTTACCGCAAAGATCCGTTGCCGTCCATTCGCGCTGGACGATATAATCTGTCCAGTGTTCGCAAGACGTAGTGTCGGGATTTCTGATCTCGGTTTCCACGAGGGTCACGGTCACTGTGTTGTTGCAATTATCTGCCGCGTTGAACGTGTTTGAGTTCGGCGGGGCAGGAATAGCATTGCATTCTACGGTCACATTGGGTGGGATGTTCACTAGGGTTGGAGGTACGGTGTCTATAACGTGTACCCGTTGGTCAAAACTGGTCTGGTTGCCGCATACGTCCTCGGCTATCCATTGCACAGTGATGGTGTACTGGTCGGTACAAAGGCCGGGTGTGATCGTCTGCCCCAGATAGCTCGGGGTAGCCGTGAGTCCACTGCATGCATCGTTGGCGATTGGCAGGGGCGCGGGAAAGGGCACCAGTGCGCTGCACAAGGCCGTAGTGTCCAATATTCCCCCTGGCACTGGGCCGAGGTTGTCAATCACAAAGATGGTTTGGGTGGCCGTGCGCGTGTTGCCACATTCGTCCGTGGCCGTAAAAGTGCGGAGGATGTTGTAGGTGTAATGGCCGCAAGTATCGGGGTTGGGGTCTTGAAAGGAAACCGTCGTGGTGGCAATACTTACCACTGGACTGCACACATCGGTCGCCAGGATGTTAATGCCCATGACTGGAACGGGGGGCATTACAAACGTGTCGCAGCGGAACGTTTGGTTTATGGGGATGAGCGTGAAAACAGGCCGCGTGGTATCGCTTACGAATATATTTTGTGTAGCGGAAGCCGAATTTCCGCAGTCGTCTAAAGCCGTCCAGGTTGTCAGCACCGTGTACGAGCCATCACAGAGGCTGTCTTTGTAAACCCGTGAAAAAGTGACGGCTACATTGGCGTCACAATTGTCGCTGACCGTAGCAGCAGGGATGGTAGGTAGTGGGTTGGGGCAGTAAACTGTAATGTTCGGCTGCAAGCCCGCAAAAGTGGGGGCCTGCGTGTCAATGATACTCCAGCGCAGGGTAACCGTATTGCTGTTGCCACAATCATCGGTAGCCCGGAAGGTAACATCGGTAAACCAGGCGCAATTGTTAGCCTGCACCATGGGGTACGGCCCTGTGTTGAAATTCCCCGTACCGGATTGCCCATTGGAGCTCGTGAACGTGAAATTCGTCCAGGTAAAATCAGAGCAATCATCTACCACCATGGCGTTCCCTTGGCTATTTATCCAAGTTTGTAATGCCGTTTGATCGTTGCCTCCGCCGCATTGTTCCGTCTTATTCAGTCCCGTGATGACCGGTGGCAAGGTATCAATTGCGCCAAAATCAGCATTGCCCATAAAGGTTTCATTGCCACAATCGTCTTTTACAAAAAAATCAACAGAAATTAGGGCATGGACTTTGTTGAAACTTTGACTGCCAACGGTTTGCATGGAGCATCCATTGGCGAAAGAAGCTAAAAATGCGGCTACCACCTGCGCCGAGTCCTTGTTGACACCGGCTATTTTCATGGTATAAGTCAAGGGGGAAGAACAAGTATCGAACGCCTGCGAATAAGCTTTCGTAGCGATCCATTCCCGGAGTTTAGTCAGTTCGTTATCGCTTGGTGAGCAATAGGCCACGGTATCCTTTGGCGGCTTAATTACCACCGGGCCTTCCGTATCGGAGGTGGTGAATATCACGGTTACAATCTGCTGGAAACCACAATTGTCTATGGCCCAAAACTTTACCTCGAGCGGCACTTTACAACCGGGTGGAAAAGTGACTGGAGCGTTGTTTATCAATGATTTAATGCCCGAGGCATCGGTAGCCGCGAACGTGGCGATCTGCAAAGCACGCCAAGCCGGGTAAGCTGTGGCCAATTGCTTGCAGGATGCCGAGCCGTTTAGCGGGTAACCTGTGATGAGCGGTGGTAGCGAGTCTTTGTAAATGATGATGGTTTGCGTGTAAACGGCCGTGTTGCTGTTTGCGTCCGTGGCCATCCAAGTCCGGGTGAAGCTGCCGCTTTGGCAGGTGTCTGGCGGGGGCGTTTGGTAAAAAGTATCGCTTACTACCGCAGTACAATTATCTGAAACAGGAAGCGCTGTTTGGGCGGGCACTTGTACGACGGAACTGAATTCCAAGGGGTCAAAAACACCTGTCAGATCAAAAATTGGTGGCGAAGTGTCCACAAAACTAATGAAATACTCATACGTGTGCGAATGCCCCATGTTGTCTTTCACAAACCAATAAACATGCGCTATCGTGCCGGCTGTGAACAAGTCGTTGTACTGAAACCCTGAAGCCGTGGCGTCAAACATGGACATCGTAATGGGGAAACCCATGGTAGAGGTCACCACCGGATTGGGCACATTGCCCAGCAACATAGAACTGCAAGTAGGCCCAACCGAGAGGCTGGCAGGGCCGTTGTAACTGAAGTTAAAAAAATCAGGTTGAGCTTTTAGCCAAGTATTGGGCAGTAAAAAAAGACATAGCCCTACAAAGCATGGCACAGCCCGTAAAAATTTGTGTAATCGGTTTGTCATACGGACGGGTTGGGTTACAAAGGCGTAATCAGCGCCTCGTGTTTGTTCAACTGATTAGTATGAAGCAATAAAGGATCATGCGATCAAGTGATATATCCAAACAAATGGACACAGAAAATCCAAATCACTTTATCGCTTCATCGCTTTCTAAAAACTTCTTATCAGGCACATTTTCATCCAAAAACGCGTTGATATCATCCGTCTTTACATCGCGTACTATCTCGCCAAACTCATTTACATGGAGGCTGACTTTTTTCAGATTTCTTTCGTCTGTGGAAGTTTTTGATGCGGTTTTGCTCTGTTTAGGTTTCTCCATAGTAGGCTTGTTATAGGCGATTTTCAGTGATATAGAAGCGTTTTCTTTTTTATACAAAGTTTTTTCACGCAACGACGCGATGCTTTCTTTAACTGAAATTCTACGTTGAGACGTTGTGTGAATAATTACAGACTACATTTCAAAACAAGCCCCTTCAGTCGAGCCACCGTCTCTTCCCTTCCGAGTACTTCAGCAGTTTCGAATACCGCCGGACCTTTCATAGTACCCACTAAAGCTATGCGCAACAGAGGTAAAATATCTCCAGGCTTCAGACCCTTTTCTTGAATAAATACTTTGACTGCTTCTTCTAATTCCATTGCCTTAAAGAGATCAAAAGTAGCCACTTTTTCTGTCAATTCGGCAAAAACTGCCGCTATGTCGCCATTCCAACGCTTTTGTAGGGTCTCCTCGTCATAAACGCGAACTGGTTCAAATAGGTAATACCCTATTTCGACAAAATCGGTCAAAAACGTCACACGTTCCTTCATCAAAGAAATGGCTTTTGCCAAAAATGCGTCTGAAACCTGATAACCTTTGGCCTCGGCAAGTGGACGGACGAGGGTGGCCAAACTCACATCATCCTTTGCGTGAATGTATTTTTGGTTGAAAGACTTTGCTTTTTCGTAGTCGAATCGCGCACCACTTTTTCCGATGTGTTCAATGGAGAACAACTGTATTAATTCTTCCATCGAAAACACGTCCTGATCCCCCCCAGGATGCCATCCCAGCAGCGCGAGGAAATTGACCACCGCTTCTGGCAAAAAACCCGCCTCACGGAAACCGCCAAAACTTTCCGCTGCGGTCTCCCCTTTCCAGCCCAGTGGAAACACGGGGATGCCAAACTTGGCCCCGTCGCGTTTGCTCAATTTTCCATTCCCTACTGGTTTCATAATCAAGGGCAAGTGAGAAAACTTCGGCATCGTTGCTTCCCATCCAAAGCCCTCGTAGAGCAAGACGTGATGAGCCGTACTGGGCAACCACTCCTCTCCGCGTATCACATGCGTGATGCGCATTAGGTGGTCATCCACAATGTTGGCCAAGTGGTATGTCGGCATTCCATCTGCCTTCAAGAGTACCTTATCGTCCAATTCGCTGCTCTCAAAAACCACGTCGCCGCGGATCAGATCCTGGATGTGGATGCTACGTCCTGGCACTACTTTCAGACGGACTACGAAGGGATCATCCGCTGCAAGTCGGCGTTTGGCCTCTGCTTCGCCAAGGGTCAGGCTGTTTGCCAAATCATTGCGCGTCCAATGATTGTAGGTAAAATGCGCTTCGGCTTGACGGCGTACGTCCAATTCTTCCGGCGTATCAAACGCATAGTAGGCATGGCCGCGTTGCACGAGTTCGTGCGCATATTTTTGATAAATTTCCTTGCGGTCGCTCTGGCGGTAAGGCCCATCAGCACCTCCAAAACCTACCCCTTCGTCGGGCACCAAGCCCACCCAACGCAAAGATTCAATGATGTAGTCCTCTGCACCTGGCACATAGCGCCCCTGGTCGGTATCCTCGATGCGAAGGATAAACGTGCCGCCTTGTTGGCGAGCAAAAAGGTAATTGTACAATGCCGTACGCACGCCGCCAATATGCAGCGCGCCAGTGGGAGAAGGAGCAAATCTTACGCGGACCACAGAAAGAGGATTGAAAGTTTGAAGGTTCGGCGGTCTATAAGGGGCGTTTTGAAAAAATGCGCGGCGACCGAATGATGTCGAGCCGTTGCGCTTCGTGAACAAGCGGCAAAAATAACAGTTTTCTGACACGATAATGCACGACTTGTCAACTTGTCGGATTCTGGCGCAATCGGAACACCCAACCTTTTGACCGCATCCACCTGTCTTGCGGAAACTAGTGGCAGGGGCACGAAGTCTTTGATAGTTTGGTCAGATTATTTTGAGATGAGACTAGGCGCGACGAAGGATTGTAGCGGGCTCTCCATGACTGAGGCGCAACAAAGTATCAGTTCAAAAGAGTCGAACAAACCGT
>JBBQSW010000040.1:0-14596 GCA_038213575.1 Chitinophagales bacterium
AAATCAGCGAAAATCTGCGTAGTTTTGCGCACTTTTTTGTCCAAATCCGATTCGACTCACATTACAAATAGCCCAATACTTTGTTCAATCTCTTTAAATTCTTTAAGCAAGAACTCGCTGTTGACCTTGGCACTGCCAATACGCTCATTATGGTAGACGACCAAGTGGTAGTGGACGAGCCCTCCATCGTGGCTATGGATCGTGCGACCAAACAAACCATTGCAGTAGGCCACCGTGCCATGCAGATGCACGAAAAAACCCACGAAAACATCAAAACGGTACGACCACTCAAAGACGGTGTAATCGCCGACTTCCAGGCTGCTGAAGCCATGATACAAGGCATGATAAAGATGGTGGGCCGTCGAAGGAATATGTTCAGCCACCTCAAAATGGTCATTTGTATCCCCAGTGGTATCACTGAAGTAGAAAAACGCGCCGTATTCGATTCTGCAGACCATGTAGACAGCAAAGAAACCTACCTTATCCACGAGCCAATGGCAGCCGCGCTCGGCATTGGCCTCAATATTGAGGAGCCTATCGGCAACATGATCATTGACATTGGCGGTGGCACTACGGAAATTGCTGTTATTGCACTATCGGGAATAGTTTGCGATCAGAGTATCCGCATCGCGGGCGACGAGCTGACCAACGATATAATGAACTACATGAAGCGTGAGCACAACATCCTAATTGGTGAGCGCACTGCGGAACAAATAAAAATTCATGTTGGCTCAGCACTTCACGAACTTGAGAATCCACCCCCGGATTATGCCGTAAATGGCCGTGACTTGATGACGGGCATCCCGAAACAAATCAAAATAGGCTATCAGGAAGTCGCTTATGCGCTGGATAAGAGCATTAGCAAAATTGAAGACGCTGTGCTCCGGGCTCTTGAACTTACGCCGCCAGAATTGGCCTCTGACATTTACAAAACCGGACTTTATCTCACGGGCGGCGGGGCACTCCTGCGCGGCTTGGATAAGCGTCTGGAGTCTAAAACAAAGTTGAATGTTCATATAGCTGACGACCCGCTACGAGCCGTAGTGCGCGGTACTGGTATGGCACTCCGAAACACGCACCAATATTCATTTTTGATTGATCGTAAGAGCGTTTAGCACACGCTCCTTTTCATCCATTTTCATATCATCCACCCATGGGTCCCCTTCTTCAACTCCTGCTTCGCAACGGTGGCTTTGTCACCTTCCTGCTGGTAGAGTTAGGGTGCTTTGCCATTATGGTAAATTTTGAGGATCGGCACAAGGAGATTTGGGCCAATACGACGGGGATTTTTGGTGGCCGTGCGCTCGAAAAGCGCCAAATGGCAGCCGATTACTTTAGTCTCTACGAAACAGCAGACAGCCTCGCCCATATTGTGGATAGCCTGCAAGCTCGGTTGTCGAATGCGAGACAGATGCAGGTGCCTATACGCGATACTTTCTACCTTGTCAACTTCGATTCGCTCTCCAAAACGGACTCTGTGCGTCGTAAAACTATCCGCCCGCAGTACGAATTTGTCACAGCGAAATCCATCAAAAATTCAATTGCTGGCACGAACAATTGGTTGATAATCAATAGAGGTAGTAGCGATGGCCTTCAACCGGATATGGCGGTGGTCAGTCCAGAAGGCATTGTCGGGATTGTACGCCATGTGGGTACCAACTATTCTTTGGTCATGTCAGTATTACACCGACAAGCCAAAATATCGGTGGCGTTACCCAATCAAAAAAATGCTTTTGGTTCCTTAACTTGGGAGGGCGGAAACCCAACCGAGATGACCCTGCGCTATATTCCACAACACTTTATCGTCCAAGAGAATGAGCCCGTGGTGACGAGCGGTTATTCACTTATGTTCCCACAGGGCCATCCGGTTGGCAAAGTGAAAGGCTCGCCCAAACCAGATCCTGAAAACCCTTACTTTTTAGAGATCAAAGTAAGCCTCCACCAAGACATGGCTACCGTACGCGATGTTGCGATAGTGCGCAATCTCTTCAAAGCGGAACTGGATAGCCTACAACTCAAAATTAGCAACAATGAACGGTAGCAGCATTACCCCTCATATTTTGCGATTTATAGGCTTAGTGGCGGTGCAGTCCCTACTGCTCAATCAAATGACGGGCTCGGTAGGAGTTTATTTCAACGTGCTGCTCTACCCGCTTTTCATCCTTTTTTTGCCCTTGCAAATGCCTACGCCTTTTCTTGTAGTGTTAGGTTTTGCTGTGGGCTTTGCGGTAGATGCCTTCGTTCCTTCTTGGGGGGTACATGCGAGCGCAGGAGCGTTTAGTGGGTTTGTGCGAGGATTAGCCTTTATGCCCTTTGCGCCTAAAGGCGGGTTTTCTGCAAAAGATCCAATTTTCGCTCCAGCACATATAGGTTGGCAAACATTCTTACAAGGTGCTGCACTCTTCATGGCGGCCCACATTTTATGGTATTTTACCTTCAGTTATTTCGCTCCGGTTTTTGGCTGGGAGATTTTGAAAAAAACCGCTGCGGCATGGATATTCACCATGATATTTGTAGGACTTTATGCCATGATGTTAAACCCGAAGAAATAAACATTGACGGTCAATAGTCAAGCGTTAATAGTCAACGGTCAAAAGTCAATCACCATCTCCATGAAAAACGGCCTCAACCGACAACTCAATATCCAGTATGTTTTTCTGGCTTGCTCCATTGCTTTGGTGCTGCAAGCGGCCAACCTTCAGTTGTTTAATGGGTCTTATGCCAAATTGGCGGATGCTACGGCAATTGAGGAGCTCACCGTGTATCCACCCCGTGGTATCATTTATGACCGAAATGGGGAACGTATCGTCAGTAACGAGGCAACTTTTGACCTAATGTTGACCTACAACCAGATGGATCTTGACCAGATGGATGTAGAGAAGTTTTGCAAGATTTTGGGTATCAAAAAGGAAGATTTCAAGCGGAATTTGGATAAAGATTGGCGCAGCGGGAAATTTTCAAAATCGGTCCCCTTTGT
The DNA here is from genome assembly GCA_038213575.1 of Chitinophagales bacterium. Lineage (GTDB taxonomy): Bacteria > Bacteroidota > Bacteroidia > Chitinophagales > Saprospiraceae > M3007. The sequence goes on from JBBQSW010000040.1 coordinate 2,978, forward strand.
TTTTTTAAAAAAAATATCCCCCGAAAAAAATGCTCGGCTCTTAGAAAGCCAATATGAATTTCCAGGTTTTTTCGTGCAAGCGCGGAGCATACGCGGCTATCCTTTCAGCGCCGGAGCGCATGTGTTGGGCTATATCAATGAGGTGGACCCACGAGACATAGAGCGCAACAAGGGAAAATACGAAACAGGCGACTACATCGGTGCAGCAGGCCTGGAATACGGTTATGAAGATTATTTGCGCGGTAAAAAAGGCGTTACCAATTTGTTGCGCGACAACCTTGGCCGCATCGTTGGTAAATATAAAAAAGGGGAACTTGACTCGGCTGCAGTGTCCGGAAAAGATTTGCTGTCGAGCATTGACATCAGGTTGCAGGCTTACGGAGAAAAGCTGATGGCTAACAAAACGGGCAGTGTGGTAGCCATTGACCCCAAAACAGGCCAGATATTGGCCATGATCAGTGCCCCTACCTACAATCCCAATTTATTGGTGATGACCAACGATCGTGGGCAGGAATTCAGCCGCCTACTCACGGATCCACTCCGCTATTTTTTTGACCGAACGGTGATGGCAAAATACCCACCCGGTTCTATTTTTAAAACCGTGGTTTCACTGGTTGGATTACAGCAGGGCGTAATTAGTACGGATGGAGGGTTCAACTGTTCGGGCGGCTATTTTTATGCGGGCCGGCTTTACAAATGTCACCACAGTGGCCACTTGAACGGAGTAGTAGATGCCCTCGCACATTCCTGCAACACCTATTATATGAACAAGTACCGAGACGAGGTGGACAAATATGGCTATTCCAACCCGCAGGCAGGGCTTGACGAGTTCAACAAATACATGACCCAATTCGGCTTTGGGCAAAAGCTTGGTATTGATTATCCGAACGAAAGCCCCGGAGGATTTCCTACTTCAGCGTATTATAACAAGTTGTATCCAAAACACTTAGGCGGGTGGCATTCTCCCACCATCATGTCTTGCGGTATCGGACAAGGTGAGCTGCAATTGACGACTCTTCAAATGGCAAATCTTGCGGCGTGTATTGCCAACCGGGGCTATTGGTTTCCGCCGCATTTGGTAAAAGAGTTCAAAGATGGAACACCAATCCCTGACCGATTTTACGAAAAACATGTGGTAGAAATTGACAAACACCATTTTGAGACCGTAGTGGAAGGGATGTATCAGTGTGTCGTGCGCGGTACCGCCCGAATCGCACAAGTACCCGGCGTGTCTGTTTGTGGAAAAACGGGCACCAGCCAAAATCCCCACGGCGATGATCACTCTGTGTTTTTTGCTTTTGCACCCAAGGAAAATCCTCAGATTGCCATCGCGGTGTATGTTGAAAATGCTGGATGGGGTGCTTCTTACGCCGCGCCCATTGCTGGCCTGATGATCGAAAAAATGCTCAATGACACCATTTCCACCGCTCGACTTCCCATTGAAGAGCGCATGGTAAATGCCGACCTGACCTCTAAAATTTTGGCCAGCCGGGCGCAGGAAAAAATTCAGGCCAAACTTCCCAAGCCTAAACCGGACTCGCTGCCAGACCCGGCAAAAATACCGACCGAGGTACCCGATGCGACAAGTCCGAAGACCGTAAAACCGCAAATCATTGGGAAGTAGAAATATAAAAACCCTCTTGAACGCTTTGTTCAAGAGGGTTTTGGTTTCGATTCTGAAATACTTATTTCAATTTCACTTTCGTCGCTACGGAAGCTTTTTGCTTCTGTTGTTCTTCGTCGAAAGGCTTAATATTGATGGTCAGTGTATGGCCATTGTCGCTGATTTCGCCGAGTTTGTTGTCAGATTTTTTCACGGCACGGTCAGGGAAGTGGTAAATCTGTTTGTAGCTCATGTCGGCCAAGAACATTTTGATCATGTCCATGCTACCTTCTTCGCCGTCTTCGCCACCCCCATTTTCCATCATTGCTTTTTTCATTTCTTCGCCAATATCTCCCGCGCCGAGCCGCTCGAAGTTTTTACCCTTGAAACGAAACACCTCTTCTACCTTGCTTTCGTATTTGTCTTTGTTGATGATTTTAAGGGCGCGGTTGAGGGCTGTGATGTCAGCAAAATCAAAGGAATAGCCATAATTGAAGTTGCTGGTGTCTTTGATTTCAACCACACTGGTAATGCCTTGAACACCTTGGAGTGTTGAAGCAACGCTGGTCAACTGATCGCCGAGACCACCCATGGGGTCTGCTTCCATATTGGGACCTTCTGAGGGGGGGGTATAATCGCCTTCGCCCTGAATGGAAGTGGAGTCAGCGCCCATATTCATGGCCATGCTATCGCCACCCATACCTTTGACCATGTCCATCATGCCTTTCATTTCGCTCATATCGAGCGTCATTTTATATGATCCGGAACCATCATTGCGAAAAGTGGCTTCCTCAATGATGTGGAGGCAACCAGTGAGCGCAGTCAAACTTAAGGTGAGCACTGCGAGAAATAGGCTTTTCAAATTTTTCATTGAATGTGAAATAGTGATGAAGTGGGGCGGAAAAGTTATCCGCTAAAATTTTGGTGAAAGGTCTGAATTTTATTGCAGCCAAACCGGAAGTTATTCAATTACAAACTCCCGCTCGGCCTTTCCACCCGCTTTTTCCAGCGTAAAGGTATAAACACCTTTTTGGAGGTACTGTTTTCCAGTATCAGATTTCTCTATTTCAAACGACTTTTTTGGGTCTTTCTGCGCGGCTTGAAGGGTTTCGCGATATTTATTCAAAATATCCGCTTTGAGATCAAGGGTATATTTCCATTGGTTCAATCCTTTGCTGCAATCAATCTGCCCAGCGTTCAATATCAAGCCGCTCTCTTTGTGCTTTACCGTCCAATTTACCTTCCCCGCTGTTTTGGCGAAAAACCATACAGGCAATTCAGGGTCCTTGGATTCTTTGTAGGGTTGCTTTTTGCCCCAGTTTTTCGAAAACTTTTTCTTCTTTAAATCAAAAACCTGAATTTCAGCGAGCAAAGTTTCGAGCGTCAATTGCTGAATATTCGATAGATCTGCCTTGAAAATAGAGCGCCCATGGGTGCCAATGACCAACTCGTTCGCTTTTACTTGGATGTCAAGATCATGTACGGGTACATCGGGGAATTCGGCACTCAAAGTCTGGAAAGACCGACCGCCATCCAGCGACACGTAGACGTTGTTGTCCGTGCCAACATAGAGGATGTTGGCGTTGGAGGGGTCTTCTTTCACCACATTGATGGGTTCGAATGGGAGGTCAAAACCAATCCGCTCCCAATGTTGGCCATAATCTTGCGAAACGTATAGATACGGCGTGAAATCATCCCAACGATAGCCATTTAAAGCAGCATACACCCGCCCGCGCTCATGGGCAGAGGCTTGCACCCGGCTCACCCAGAGATTTTGGATCAAACTGTCGGAAATCTTTGTCCAGGTTTCGCCCCCATCGCGGGTAACGTGAATAAGTCCATCATCAGAACCAGCGTACAGGAGTCCAAATTTTAGCGGGCTTTCGCAGATGCTCGTAAGGGTTCCGTAGGGCACATTTCCGGGTTTTCCGCCCAGAGTAAGGTCGCCCGAAATGGATTCCCAGTCGTTGCCCTTATTGAAAGATCGGTACACTTTGTTTGCTCCAAAATACAGCACATCCTGTTGATGGCGACTGAGCCAAATGGGTGTCTGCCAGTTGAACCGAAGCGGCCTTTCGCCCAGATCGTGTTTGGGGGTGATGGGCTTTGAATCGCCCGTTAATTTGTTGATTCTGAAATAATTACCAAATTGAAAACCAGTATAAACGGTATTGTTGTCGCGGTAATCCACCTGGATTTGCATCCCATCGCCGCCCATAAGTTCTTTGTAGGGGTATTGCCCGGTCTGATGCCAAGCGGTGGAGGCTTCGTAATCGTTGGAGCCGACCCATACGCCATTATCCTGCGCACCACCGTAGACGTTGTACGGCTCAGCCTCATCGGTCGCGACGGCATAAAATTGACCCACTGCCGGGGTGTTGCACTTGGCCCAGGAGTCACCATTGTCCCAAGAAATATTGAGCCCGCCGTCGTTGCCATTCACAAGATGGCCCGGGCGGCTTGGGTTGAGCCAGAGTGCGTGATGATCTACATGTACATTATTGCCATTGATATTTTCCCAAGATTTGCCGCCGTCGTCGGATCGAATGATGAAAAAGCCAATCATGTACACCTTGTCGGCATCTTCTGGAAGGCAACGCACATTGGAAAAATAGTAGCCGTAGGTGAAGTGCATTTGCTCGATGGCATCCTCGTGTGTGCGCTTCCAAGTGGCGCCGCCGTCGTCTGATCGGTAGAGTTCGGCGCCGATAAAATCCGTTTCAAAAAGGCTGGTGTTTGCATCTTCGAGATACGCTACGAGTGCGCTGGGCTTGATTTTGTCTTTCTCGACTAAGCCCTTGACTTTCTTGGTATTGTATTTTTCAGGAAAATCATTTTGCTTCAAATAATCCCCCAGTTTCTCATCAGAAAGTTTCAAAAAATCCTCTTTTGAAATATTGCGCAACTGGTCTTTGGTCAAAACATCCTCTCTGGGCAGGTCTTTTTTCGGCTTGGAATTTTGGTTGTCTAAGCACGCATACAAAACCGTTTTGCCATTTTTCTTTCCGGCGGAAATACCGATCCGCCCAATTTTTTCGCCGGTTGGGAAACCGCTCTCTGGAGTGCTGGATTTTGCCCAGGTACTGCCTCCATCGGTGCTTTTCCAGATGCCGGAACCTTCGCCCGCGCCATCAAAATCCCAGGAACGGCGACTGCGTTCCCAGGTAGCAGCGTATAGGGTATTTGGGTTGTTTTGGTCTAGTGTCAGGTCAATACCACCGCTGTTTTCATTGACAAACAAGGTTTTTTTCCAGGTTTTCCCTCCATCCGTGGTTTTGAAAATTCCGCGCTCTGTATTGGGCGAATAGAGGTGGCCCAGCACGGCGACCCAAAGCGTATTTGGGTCGGCAGGGTGCAACACGATGCGGGCGATGTGGTGGCTCTCGGGCAGGCCGCGCCATTCCCAGGTTTTGCCATTGTCGGCACTTCGGTAAAGGCCCGTACCGGCGTAGGAAGAGCGGCTGCTGTTGGCCTCGCCAGTGCCTACCCAGAGGACACGGTTGTTCCAATCCACGGCTATATCGCCAATGGTCATGCTGGCTTCGTGGTCGAAGATGGGATCGAATTTTGTGCCATTGCTGGTGCTGTGCCAGAGACCGCCGGAGGCATACGCGACGTAAATTTCCGTAGGGTCGGCAGGGTTCACGTCCAGATCGGTGACGCGGCAGGAAAAAACGGAGGGCCCAATGTTGACAGGGCTGACGGATGAGAGCAAAGAATTGTTTTTCAGTGATTTGCGTTGCTCAAAGCCTTGAAGACGAGCATCGGCGGGGGTAGCTGTGGGCTGCGCGTAAATGAGGAAGGATGGACAAAAAACTAGGAATAGTAAGGGCAGATGTTTCCGCATGGTGATAGAAAATTTTGCGGAAGGTACGGCGGAGACAGGAATTGGATTATTTGCAGGCCCTACTATGATTTTGGAAGGGTTATCATGTGCCAACCGGTCTTGAAATGGTATGGTTTCTTATCTTTGGACAGATGAAAGAAAATAATGCTGAATCGAATTTCGCTAAGATCTTTTTTTTGCTCTTCGGTTGGTATCCAACTTTCTATGGCAGTTATTAGTTGCCCGGTTTTTCCGGGATAAAACATAAACTGCTCCTCTTCTAATCCATCATAATAGTTGAACGTTCGTTTATATTCATCCGTGAATTGTGCGATAAAAAGAAATGGCAAGGCAAATTCACCTCCTTCCATCCAGATTCTACTCAATATCTCGTTTTCATAGTTTAGGATTATCCTTTTGAGCCGTGTATTGTTTGGTGTCAAAAAACAGGTTTTGCGTTCGTTCTCTAATTGAGTTTCGCCTGCAATACCAAGCCAATCCAAGAGTGTCTCAGGTGTTATTTTTGAGATTCTCAAATAACTCTAGGGTCCATTCAATATCTGAATCTATAGTATAGAGCATAGGCTTTTGGTTTTTTTGATTGGAATATCTCAAAATATTTACTCAAACAGCGCCCCCTGCCCAGCCAATTCTTCCGCCATAACTTCTTCATTATCATTAGAGTTTGGCACATCTGGCTCATCCGACAAAAGCCGTTTTACAATGCGGAGCTGGTGGGTGTAGCGATTAAGTTCGCAGTTGAAAATGCCAAAGTGGTCAAGCTTATCCATACGCACTTGTCCACTCGCGTGGATGATGTTGCATTCGGGCAAAATGATACCAACATGGGTTATATGACCTTTTCCGTTGTCAAAAAAAGCGAGGTCGCCCGCTTGGCATTCTTCCATAAAATCTATGGGGCGCCCCTGAGTAACTTGCTGATAAGCATCGCGCAGGAGGCGGATGCCGGCGGTTTTGAACACCATCTGCGTCAATCCTGAACAGTCAATGCCAAAAGGAGATCGGCCTCCCCAGAGATAGGGAGCATGTAAATATCGGCGGGCAATTTTGACCACCCACTCGGTGCCCGTGCGTTGCTGGCCAGGCGTAACTACCGGGCCAGAAAATTGAAAAGTTTGTTCTCCTAGTTGACAACGCAAGCCATCGTATTGCGGAAGCACAGCCCCCATCGTAATCGGAATGAAATGATCGGTTGCCATCAAGCCTTCTACAAGCGAGAGGTTGAGGGCTTGATGCTCACGATATTGATCAAATTCGTTGGCTGTTAGTCGTTTAAGTTGTTTTGAATCTACCCAACCCGTGTAGCCATCCCAGGCACACACGACGTATTTCCAACTATCTTTGGATTCTTGCACTTCTACGGTTTCGCCAAAAAGCAACTGCGATACCATCTCGCTTTTGTGGGATGGCTGGGCGCGGAGGGGCGCGATGGAGACTTGGCAGGCGGCGTATTCCACGGGGATGTAAGAGGGTGTGAGATGTGAGAGGAACCCGCCTACGCCCCTGCCCGTCAATGCTCGGCGGGCGGGAAGGCTTCGGCGGGTAAACAGGGCAGTTTATATTTTTGAAAAATACCTGAAATCTTGTCCCGCTTCGATCTTTTGCAAAGTCTCAAAAATTAAGCGAATCAGGTTGTTTACGTCGTCTTTGTGGGCCATTTCCACCGTGGTGTGCATATAGCGCAACGGCAATGAAATAAGCGCCGAAGGAACCCCTCCATTGGAATAGGCGAAAGCATCCGTATCCGTACCCGTGGTGCGGCTGGCTGCTTCGCGTTGGAACGGAATTTCCTTTTCTTCAGCGGTGGCGATGATGATGTCGAGCAATTTTTGGTGTACTGCGGGGGCGTAAGTCACGGATGGACCTCGTCCACAGCGCACATCGCCATGTTTTTTGGTACTGATCATGGGGGTGTGGGTGTCATGGGTCACATCAGTCACGATGGCGACATTGGGACGGATACTTTCAGCTACCATTTCAGCCCCGCGCAAACCCACTTCTTCCTGCACAGAATTGACAATATAAAGCGAGTAGGGCAATTGTATCTTGTTCTCTTTCAAAAGTCTTGCCACTTCCGCTACACAAAAACCGCCTACACGGTTGTCGAGTGCACGGCCGGTGTAATAACGGTCGTTGAGAATGGTAAATTCGTCTTGAAATGTGACCACGCAACCTACATGGATTCCCATTTCGACCACCTCGTCGCGGTCTTTCGCGCCTACATCAATCGTCAGGTTCTCGATCGTGGGCGAAATATTGGAATCCTTGTCGGTGCGTGTGTGGATGGCTGGCCAGCCGAACACACCTGGAATTCGTCCGCCTTTGCGGAGGTGAATCCAAACACGCATAGATGGGGCGATTTGAAAATCAGAGCCGCCGTTGCGGATGATGTGTATAAAGCCATCGTCCGTGACGTAATTGACAAACCAAGAGATCTCGTCAGCATGGCCTTCGATGAGGACTTTGTACGGTTGGCCAGGGTTGATGATGCCGTAAGCAGTGCCGTAATTGTCTAGTTTCCAATCATCTATGTAAGGTCGAATATATTCGAGCCAAAGTTTTTGGCCACTTGCCTCATAACCAGTGGGGCTGGCGTTGTTCAGGTATTCCCGAAGAAAGGATTCAGAATTGGGAGTAATCATTTTTTTTATGCGTATAGCGCGCCCCAAGCGTCTGGGTTTTCGCGCCATTTTTTCAGTGTGTTAAGATCAGTCTCAGAAATATAGCCGGTTCTTACGGCTTCTTGTACCAATGCGTCGTAGTTTGTAAGGGTTTGAAAAACAATCCCTTTCTCAGCAAAAGCAGTGTCCGCCTTTGCAAATCCATATTGAAAAATGGCCAACACCCCCACCACTTCTGCGCCCACCTCGCGCAATGCATCTACCGCCAAAAGACAACTACCTCCAGTGCTGATAAGGTCTTCCACCACCAAAACCCGCTGGCCGGCTTTCAGTTCACCCTCAATTTGATTGCGCCGACCGTGGTCTTTTGCACTGTTGCGTACATACACAAAAGGCTTTTCCAACACATCGGCCAACAAGGCTCCGTGCGGGATGCCCGCTGTGGCTACACCAGCTACCACATCAAATGTAGCAAACTCGCGCGATTTTTCGGCCAAACAATTTTTTAACAACGTACGCACCTTCGGATGGGAGAGTGCCACGCGATTGTCGCAGTATATCGGCGACAACATCCCAGATGCCCAAGTAAACGGTTCATTAGGGCTGAGTTTCACCGCTTTGATTTCCAATAAATTGCGAGCTACTTCGGATTCCATACATTTACCGCAAAATGATTCAAAAAGTGCCGCAAAACTATAAAATCTACCACAACGGAACACCCGTTTTTCTAACTACGCCAGAAGGGGCACAAGCCTTGGGCTTTAAATCGGACAAAGTCACCTATGTAGCACCCTATATAGGCAAAAAAAAAGTGCTGATACAGTACCTGGATTTGCTGGATAAAAACAAAAATGTTCGTGCCGTAGTGCTCTACCATCCCGAGCTGGAATTGCTTTGGTCTGACTTTAAAGATTGTTTTAAAGTGCTTGAAGCAGCCGGGGGCTATGTGCAAAATGCTCATAACGAACTGCTTGTATTCTATCGCAGAGCTTCCTGGGATTTGCCAAAAGGCAAGATTGACCCAGGTGAAACACCAGAACAAGCGGCTGTTCGGGAGGTTCAGGAAGAGACAGGGTTGGTGAACGTGACGCTAGGCTCATTCCTTGTGTACACTTACCATACTTATCCATTAAAAAACCAGCGCATACTAAAAAAAACTTGTTGGTATCGAATGAAGACCACCGATATGCAGCTCGTACCGCAAACCGAAGAGGACATTGAAGAAATCCACTGGGTAGAACCGAGGGCTTGGCTGGAGAGCCGTGTGGTGGTTTACCCAAATATTCGGGAAGTGATTGAGCTGGGGTTGGGACAGTACCCCGGAACTCCGTTCCGGGGCCTTGACTAAACATCCCCGGAACGGAGTTCCGGGGTACTGCAACAAATTCTATCTTTGCTCCCCAAATTCAAAAATTCAACAAAAATGCTGCTCAGAATACATAAAGAAGGTCGCACGATATTAATTGTCTCGGCTTTATTGCTGTTCGCATTGAATATTGTCATTGCGCAGTTTCTGCCCATTGCTTTTTGGCCGATACTAGTACTCTCTATTGGCTTTTATATTCTTGTGCTTCAGTTTTTTAGAAACCCTGTTCGTGAAGTACTGGTTGCCGACAATCAATTAGTGTACGCACCTGCCGATGGGCAGGTGTGTGTGATTGAGGAGGTTTTTGAAACAGAATATTTCAAAGAAAAACGGCTTCAGGTTTCTATTTTCATGTCGCCTTTAAATGTCCACGTAAACCGCAACCCAGTGAGCGGCGTGGTCAATTACTTCCGTTATCATCCCGGAAAATACCTCGTGGCCTGGCATCCCAAAAGCAGTACAGAGAACGAGCGCACCACCGTTGTCTACGACTTTGGGCAAGGCGAAATACTGATGCGTCAAATAGCGGGCGCAGTTGCCAAGCGGATCAAATGGTATGTCGGCGAAGGCGATCAGGTAGAGCAGGGCCGCGATATGGGCTTTATAAAATTCGGCTCGCGGGTTGATCTTTTCCTGCCGCTGGACGCAAAAGTTGAGGTGGTAATGAACCAACAAGTAAAAGGGAACAAAACCATCGTTGCAAGACTTTGAGCCTGCATTCTGTTTGAGGCTGTTTAAACAATTGACACTGACACACACACATCCCAATGTTTTCAAAAAAGACACTCCTGGTCGCATTTTCTTTTTTTGCTTTTTTATCCTGCAAAAACGACCCTAAAATAGAAGCGGCCCAAGTCACTCCCAAAGTTGATACCGTTCGCGTAATCCCCGTTCCAACCGAGGGTGCCATCACTTTTAAAATAACGGAAGGCACGGTAAACTGGTCAGGTACACATACGATAAAAAAAGATGGTCACCATGGGACTATCACGGTAGAAGGTGGAGCGTTTTTGGTGAATCAGGGCCGAGTGCTGAGTGGCAAGGTGATCCTTGACATGAATTCTGTCAGCGTCACGGATATTAAAGACCCGGGTGGGCGGCGTGATTTGGAGTCGCACCTGAAGGATTCCGACTTTTTCGAGGTAAAGAAATTTCCCAAAGCCGAGTTCGAGTTTTACGAAGTTTTGCCAAGTACGATGGCCAATTTTAATTGGGTACTCAGCGGCAATTTGACGATGAAGGGCAAAACACTCCCGGTAAATATCCCTGCAAAAATCAGCATCGAAGGGGATGTGCTCCGCGCCGAATCGCCCGCATTCCCCATCAACCGCACCCAGTGGGGCGTGAATTTTCACTCAGGTATTCTAGGGACAGCTAGGGACAAAATGATTGACGATATGGTGCCGTTGACATTGAAAATTGTGGCGAAGAAGCAATAAATCTTTATTCCATGGCAAAACCTCGCACCATCTTCTTCTGCTCCAATTGCGGTGCCTCCGCTCCCAAATGGCTGGGCAGGTGTCCGCAATGCAACGAATGGAACACTTTTCAGGAAGAACTCATCCAAAAAGAAACCGTCGCTGAAGAAAAGCGGAAATCCTGGGCGCCCACCATGGGGGGGCGGTCTGAATCGCCCAAAGCCGTGCTGCTCGACCAGGTGCAGACGGGCAATACACCACGGCTCGCTACGCCCGATCAGGAACTCAACCGCGTACTCGGCGGCGGCATTGTCCCGGGTTCGTTGGTGCTCATCGGTGGACAACCGGGCATCGGAAAAAGCACTCTGCTGCTCCAGATCGCCATGAAAATACCCGCGAAAGTGCTGTATGTAAGCGGAGAAGAAAGTGAAGAACAAATTAAGATGCGTGCCGATCGTGTGGGCGATTTCAAAAGTGAGTGCTACATACTGACAGAGACGAATACCAATAAAATCCTGCAGCAGGCGCAAGAACTCATGCCTCAAATGATGATCGTGGATTCCATCCAGACGATGAGCACACCGCACCTTGATTCTGCTCCAGGTGGTATTTCACAGGTGCGCGAATGCACGGGAGAATTTCTGCGATTTGCCAAAGAGACCAATGTGCCCATTTTCCTCGTCGGCCATATCAACAAGGAAGGCGATATTGCCGGCCCCAAACTGTTGGAACATATAGTAGACTGCGTGCTGCAATTCGAGGGC